>JBEKZG010000229.1:0-10872 GCA_049510095.1 Occallatibacter sp. | reverse complement strand
TGCGCAACTGCAAACGACACATTCTTAAACTCTATTGCCGCGCTCATCGGACTCACGATTCTTCCCGTTTCAGGGATTCAATCTTACCTTACGGCACGATCCCACAGCTTGGTACACCGTCTCCCATAACAAGGTGCATACTGGTGCATAGGCCGTTTTACGCGGAATCCCTCCCCTTGGGACCCGCGAAGTTGACTAGGCTACTTGTATTGATAGGGGCATTGGGTCCGGGCCGCTCAACGAAGCGCCTCAATAGCTAATGGAATGAACGCCACGCCCTTGTTGAACAGCGTACATCGCGCTCAAACAGGCAGCGCATGGCGCACAAGCGCTTGCAATACCCTGCCGGAGCAAGGTCGGCGCTCGGTTCGCACAAGGGTTCGTAGACTTGAGGTCCGGGCAAGCCAGCGCGGGTTGCGGCCTATGCGACGCATGCAAGCCGGAAGTAGAATGGTTATCCACCGCACGTCAGGAAATTCGGAGTTCGTAACAGGAATCAGGCTCACTGAGAGGGTTATATGAAGGCTGCTGCTCGCTATCCGGGAATTCGCATCACCGCCAATGGAAATCAGTTGGTCTCCTACCACACGGAGACGCGCATCGCCGACGCCGGCGTCTTCTATCCCATCACGCCTTCCACCGAGGGCGGCGAGCTCTTCCAGCAGGCCTATGCCGAGGGACATCTGAACGTCTTCGGTCATAACACTATCGCCATAGAAACGGAAGGCGAACACGCGGCCCAGGGTGGCGCCATTGCCCACTCCGTCTGCGGCAAGCGCGTGGTCAACTTCACTTCCGGTCAAGGTGTAGTTTACGGCGTTGAGCAGTATTACCACGCGCCTGGCAAAGGCAGCACCATGGTCCTCGAAGTCGGCGCGCGCGCGCTCACAAAACACGCGCTGAACGTCCACTGCGGGCACGACGACATTTACGGCGCGCTCGACACCGGCTGGATCATGATCATGGGTAAAGACGCCCAGCAGGCCGCCGACCAGGCCCTCATCCTTCGCCGCGTCACCGAGCTCTCGCTCACGCCCGGCATGAACATCATGGATGGGTTCCTCACCACCCACCTCGAGCGCACCTTCTACAAACATGAATCAGAGCTGATCCGCGAATACCTAGGCTCGCCTGAAGACATCATCGACTGCCCCACAGAAGCGCAGCGCGTTCTCTTCGGGCCGACAAGGCGTCGTGTCCCCAAGATGATGGACCTCGCCAACCCGATCCTTCTCGGCCCCGTCCAGAACCAGGAACACTACATGCAGGGCATCGTAGCGCGCCGCAACAACTTCGCCGAGCCCATTCTGCATTTCCTCGAAGAAGCCTACAAGGACTTCGGCGAGCTGACCGGACGCCACTACGGGCTCATCACGCAATACAAGACCGACGACACCGACACCGTCTTTGTTTCCCTCGGCTCGGCTGCCGAAAACATTGAAGCCGCCGTCGACTACCTCCGCGAAACCCGCGGCGTCACCGTCGGCTCCATCCATATCAATGTCATTCGCCCCTTCCCCGAAGCCGCCGTCGTTGAGGCCCTCAAGGGCAAGAAGAACGTCATCATCCTGGAGCGCACCGACGAAGCTCTCTCGCCCGACAACCCCCTCGGCAAAGACATCCGCACCGCGATTTCGAAGGCCATTCAGACTGAGGGTCGCCCTGCGCAAGAGGGCCTTCCCACCCTCTCGTTGAATGAAGTGCCCCGCATCTTCGCCGGCACCTACGGCCTGGGTTCCCGCGACTTCCGCCCCGAGCACATCATCGGCGCATACGAGTTCGCCACCGCCAACCGCGCACGCAAAGACGGCAAGACCGCGGCTGACGGCGTCTCCTTCATGGTCCTCGGCATCGACCACCCTTACTCGGTCATCGGTGATGAAACCCCCTCGCTGCTCCCCGAAGGCGCAGTCGCCGTCCGCTTCCACTCCATCGGCGGATGGGGCGCCATCACCACCGGCAAAAACCTCGGCGCAATCATCGGCGACCTCAACGATCTCCTCTACGAGCGTGACGGCCTGGTCGACGACTTCGGCAATCCCAAGGAAGTCATCCACGTCAGCGCCAACCCCAAGTACGGTTCTGAGAAAAAGGGTTCGCCCACAAGCTACTTCATGGTCGCAGCCAAAGACCGCATCCGCGTCAACTGCGATCTGCGCCACGTCACCGTAGTTCTCTGCTGCGACCCCAAGGCCTTTACCCACTGCAATCCCCTCGACGGCATGGCCCCTGGTGGCTCGCTCCTCTGGGAGTCTGAGGAAGAAGGCGAACAGGCCTGGGAGCGCCTTCCCCTCTGGGCCCGCAAGCAAATCATCGATAACAACATCCGCGTCTTCACCCTCCCCGGCTTCGCCATCGCCAAAAAGGCCACCGACCGCGGCGACCTCCAGCTCCGCATGCAGGGCAACGCCTTCCTCGGTGGATTCTTCGCCGTCAGCAATCTGCTCAATGAGTTCGGCATCACGCAGGAGCAGTATCGCGAAGTCGTTCACAAGCAGTACGTCAAAAAATTCGGCAAGCTCGGCGACGCCGTCGTTCAGTCCAACATGGAAGTCATGATCCAGGGCTTCGAGCAGGTCAAGGAAATCAAGATCGGCGTCCTCACCGCAGCTGATCGCTCCACCCTCCGCGGCCATGCCCTGTTGCCCATCCTTGAACTTGCCACCGCCGGCGGTTGCAGCACAGGCTGCCGCACCACACCGCTCCCTGCAGGCCAGGCCGCGCGTCCGCCCATCGACTCCATCGCGGCCTTCGACGCCGAGTTCCGTTCGAGCTATGGTTATGACCAGCCCGCCACGCCGCTGAGCGCCATGGGCGTCATCGCAGCCGCCACCGGCGACACGGCCTCCAAGTACGTAGCCCGCCGCGAGACACCGCTCTACATCCCCGAAAACTGCACCCAGTGCATGGAGTGCATCTCCGTCTGCCCTGACACCGCGCTGCCCAACACTTCGCAGGACCTCAGCACGCTGCTCACAACGGCAGTTTCCTATTACATCGCCGACCCCGTCGAACGCACCAAGATGTTGCGCACGCTTCCTGAAATCGAGAAGCTCACCCGCCAGCGCATGGTCGCAGAAATCAAGACCGGAACCCCGCTGCCCACCATCCTTCGTGAAGTCACCGACAGCATCGACGGCTTCTCGCAGCAGTCCAAGCAGCAGTTCTTTGACATCATCGCCAAGGTGCCGATGGCCTATCAGAAGGTCAACGCCATCTTCTCCTCGCCCGAGCGCAAGCAGCCCGGCTCCGGCGGCATCTTCAGCATTTTCGTATCGGATCTCTGCAAGGGCTGCGCCGCCTGCGTCACCGCCTGCGGCGATCACCAGGCACTCCGCATGGTCCAGGAGACTGAAGAAGTCAACGCCGAGCACGAAACCGGCACCGGTTTCCTCAACCTGCTGCCTGACACCTCGCAAAAGTATCTCGGTCTATTCAACTCAGCCAGCCCGGCCGACTCCAAGACCGCGACACTGCGCAATATGTTGATGGTCCGCACCAACTACGACGCCCTCGTAGCCGGTGATGGCGCCTGCGCAGGCTGCGGCGAAAAGTCGGTCCTCCGCTCCATCGCCGCTGTCACTGAGGCGTACATGCGCCCCGTCTACCACGCCAAGAGCGACCGCTTCGTCAAGAAGGCTGGTGAGCTTGAGAAGAACGGCGTCGCCCGCCTCGCTGTTCTCAAAGCGCGCAATCTCAAAGAATACGATCTACTGCGTCAGGCCATCGCTCATCTCGTCCTCGGCCTCGGCGGCGAAGACGTCACCGACACCAAGGCACGCATCGCCGAATATGAAAAGAAGCATGGCCCCATCTCCGATGCCGAGTTGGTCGAAGCCATCGCCGCGGTCCTGCTCACCGAAGCCTTCAACCACAAGTCACTGCAACCGGTCGACGGTCGCCTGGCCAACGGCATGTCCGTTATGGCCATGGCCGCGCACACTGGCTGCAACACGGTCTACGGTTCCACATCGCCCAACAATCCACACCCCTACCCGTGGATGAACTCGCTCTTCCAGGACGGCATCACCGTCGGCTGGCTCATGGGCGAGAGCTTCATCGTCGACCACGCCCGCCGCTCCGTCATCCCCGAGCGCCTCGCCGACATCGTCCTCACCAGGGACGAGAACACCATCACCGACGAGACCTACTACCACTACACCCACTTCACCGATGCGCTGATGACCGATCAGGAAATCGTCGAGCTGCCCAAGGTCTGGGTGGTCGGCGGTGACGGCGGCATGGGCGACATCGGCTACCAGAACATGTCGAAAGTGATTCTGCAGAACCGGCCCAACGTCAAGGCCCTCATGCTCGATACACAGGTCTACTCCAACACCGGCGGCCAGAACAGCGACTCAACTCCCATGCTCGGCGGCAACGACATGAACGTCTTCGGCGCAGCCACGCAGGGCAAGAACACTGAGAAGAAAACGGTCGCGGAAACCTTCCTCGCCGGCCACGGTTCCCCGTTCGTCGCGCAGGTCTCCATGGCCAACGCACCCAAGCTTTACCGCGCCATTCTCGACGGCCTGGAGTATCGCGGCACCATGTTCCTGCAGTGCTTCACCACCTGCCAGCCCGAGCACGGCGTGCCCGACGACATGGCCCTTCACCAGGCGCAGCGCGTGCGCGACAGCCGCGGCGCACCGGAATTCGTCTTCAACCCCCGCCTCGGCGAAACCTACACCGAAGCCCTCGACCTCAAGGGCAACCCGTCCATCGATCTGGATTGGTACGAGACCAAGTCCAAGACCACGGGCGAAATCCACCGCTACACCGTCGCCCACTGGTGCACCACGGAAGCCCGCTTCCGCAACCACCTCAAGAAGATCAAGCCCGAGGCAGTTGCGAAGCTCATTCACCTGGATAACATGCTGGTCCGCATCACCCAGCAGGACGTAGTCTATCGCCGCTATCTAACCCCCGGTCACCGCGCCTTCATCCCCGACTTCGGCGTGTACATCACCTGGGAAGAAAACGGCAAGGTGGAGTACCGCGCACTTAGCCGTCAGTTAGTCATGTTCTGCGTAGAACGTAGAAAGGCGTGGCGCATGTTGCAATCCAAAGCCGGCATAGTCAACAAGGAATACGCCGCCCAAAAGGCAATCCTAGCGGACGTAGAAGCCGGCAAAATCCCCATGGACGAGTTCCTGAAGAACGCCCGCGAAATCCTGCATGAAAGAGTAAGCGGCGGCGTCCTGGCCAAGGCATAACCGATCTAGGTGGTTCTGGTCATAGGTGCGAGACCAGAACCATCTGGCTTTGGCAGCTTGGAATTAGCTCCCGAACGCGCTAGACTGCCCCTAGCAATGATTCCATCTCTCCATATCTCCGGTTTCAAGCTTTTCCGCGACCTCGAACTGCCGAGGCTGGGCAGTTTGAACCTTTTCGTTGGGAAGAACAACACAGGAAAGACCTGTCTACTGGAGGCGGTTGAACTTTACACAAGTAGCTCTCCGTGGGACGTTTTGCGCGTCGCATCGCGGCGGGAACCGGATGGTGCCAAGCGCGGCCGTATCGGACGGTATGACCCGTTCGAGCCAGGTGACCCCATACAGCCCATCATCAACCTTTTCCATCGGGAGCACGGCCCATCGGATTTTCGTATACGCTTGAGTGCAGGTCGTCCGGAAGCGGATTTCAAGCTAGAATGTGCGCCATTTCCGCCTGGGATGCTTGAGACGGATTTGTTTTCTGCCGAAGACGGGAAGCCCTCTCTTTCGCACCGAATGCTCATTCGTCATCTCCTGGAAGATGGCTTTGAGCTTACTCGTGGAGAGAAGAAATCTGGACCGATTTTTTTTGAACGGTACCTCCGAAGACCTCAGTTCGCTGAAGAAATGATGAAAGAAGAGGGCTGGCTGCACCCGGATGTTGCTCCGGTTGCTTTTTTGCCAGCTCGCGGTTTCACCAACGGCGAAGCAAAACGGCTTTGGGACAAGGCGTCGCTCACCGACAAAGATGACCTGCTATTGGATTGGCTCTGGTTTATTGAGCCTGAGGTGCGCGATCTCAGATACATCAGTGATTCGGACTCGGGTGGTGATCTCCCGTTTCTCAAAATCAACGGAGACCGTGGACGTACACCGCTTGCTTCCATGGGCGACGGCCTAACTCGTCTCTTCCATATCGGCCTCGCCATGACCAACGCCTCGGGCGGACGACTGCATCCAAGCCTTCGTTGAGGCACGAAAAGATAGACTGATTTCCAGCGAGAGCTACGTGTATAGGCTGGAACGAAAGGGCGACGATATTCACGCTCATGAGTTTTCCCCTCAAGGCTTGGAAGCCGCCATCAGGCAAGGCATTGAGGTTCGATAAAGCATGACAGCAAGTCCCCAAGCAAAGTCAACCAAGGCAGACCTCAAATCCATGGGAAAGAAAGTCCTGTTGGTCGAAGGCCCTGACGATTGGCACGCCTTTAGCCATTTGATTCACATATCTACTGGAGCATTTCCGGGCTATGAATTGGGACATTGCGATAACGACGATGGCGTACTCGATATTCTTTCCGGCATGACTGAGGCCAGCACCCAGACACAATCTGTGCTCGGTGCTGTTCTCGATGCGGATCACGGCAAGGAAGAGACTGCTGGAAATAGCGGGATTCAGGCTCGGATTCGATCACTTAAGGGACGATTGGAAAGGTATTATGCGATTCCCAATACGTTTTCCGCCGAAGGGATAATTCTTCCTCCAACGAACGAATCGGACAGAGACCGGTTGCCAGTGCTTGGCATCTGGCTCATGCCCGATAATGAGCGAGATGGCATCTTTGAAGACCTGCTCTGCGCAGCTATGGCTCCCAAGTCTGAAAGGTATATCGCAAGAGTAGTGGATCAAGCTAAGGTCGATAAAATGACGGGTTTCCGCGATGTTGAACGGTCCAAGGCCATCGTCAAGACCCATATTGCATGGCAGGATCCAAACAAGAAAAACCTCGGCGAAGCTATAGGTAGTCACTTCGATAACCTGGACCCAGCCTGCCGTCCATTCCTGAATTGGCTTCAACGCCTATTCGAATGATCCATATGGGTGCTCAGGTCCCGCTCTTGGGACCGGGATGTCACGAACTCGTCGCGAGAGTTCGCCATTCGAGGAGACCCGCGAACCGCAATATGCACTTGACGCCATTATGCATTCCAAACCATAATGACCCAATGTCCGGGAGATAGAGATGGCAAGGAACTTCAAAGAACTTCAGGCGAAGATTTCCCCCGAGCGGCGCGCAAAGACGGAAGAGCGCGTGCAGAAGGCCATTGGAGAGATGGCTCTCAATGGCGGGTGGCCCACATCTCGACAAGTTGAGAATCTGGGTGCCCCGAGCCTGGACTCTCAGCCCTGGGAGACCCTCACCCTGACCCGCCGTCATTCTCCTAGCCTTCATAATCTAACATCGCCCGCGATATGATATCATTTATCAGGTGAGAATTCTGCTGGACACCAATATCGCTGTTGCCGCCATGCGGAGTCCGCGTGGAGCCTCGGCGGAGTTGCTGAGGCGAATTGACCGAGGACATGCCACGATGCTACTGACCGTAGCCCTTGCCCTCGAATACGAGGCCCAATGTATGTTGG
Source organism: Occallatibacter sp. (assembly GCA_049510095.1). Classification (GTDB taxonomy): domain Bacteria; phylum Acidobacteriota; class Terriglobia; order Terriglobales; family Acidobacteriaceae; genus Telmatobacter. The sequence continues at coordinate 3,291 of JBEKZG010000229.1, read as the reverse complement.
CGGAACATCGATTGGCGGCGGGACTCACCGCACTTGAAGCCGGGGTTTTTGTGGATGGGCTGATTGCAATGGCCGAGCCAGTTCAGTCGTATTTCCGATGGCGGCCTCAACTTCATGATCCGGGCGACGAGCTGGTTCTGGAAGCTGCGGTCAACGGACGAGCGGATGCCATTGTGACGTTCAACGAAAAGGACTTGCGAGAAGCGGAACGAATTTTCGGAATCGCCGTAATCCGCCCCGTCGAAGCCTTAGGGAGGATCAAGTCATGACCACCAAAGTTGCCACCTTCCCCTTGCGCCTCCCGGTTTCCCTGAAGGCTGCGCTTGAGAACATTAGTGACCGCGACGGAACCAGCATCAATCAATTCCTCGTGGTCGCCGCTGCTGAGAAGATTGCCGCCATGCAAACCGAAGAGTTTTTCCTGGAACGCCGCAACCGCGCTGATCGCGAAGCCTTCCGTCGCATCCTCAATCGCCAGGGCGGTGAACCCCCATCCCCGGAAGATGCATGGGACAATGGAATCGAAAATTAATCCCACGCCGGAGGGGTCTAAGGCTTGCGATCGCGCGCAATCTCCTCCACGTCGGCGGCAAAATCGGAATCGAGATCCGGAACCTCGCCGCTGAACTCTTCATGCTTCCGCGCCAGCGTCCGGTGCCCAGGTCCCGCTTCTGGGACCGAAGAAAGCACGAACCTTCGCAGACGATTCCCAGTTCGGCCATATCGAATCCTCTAATATGCACTTGACGCCATTATGCACTCCAGTCCATAGTCGCAATCATGGCACGGGTGACCAAATTGGCAAGAAACTTCAAAGAACTACAGGCGAAGATTTCCCCTGAGCGGCGCGCAAGGACGGAAGAGCGCGTGCAGAAGGCCATCGGAGAGATGGCTCTCGATGAGTTGCGCCATGCCCGCCAACTCACGCAAGCCGGTCTGGCCAGCACCCTGGGTGTCGACCAAGGGTCCATCTCAAAGATGGAACGCAGAACCGATATGTACATCAGCACACTGCGCAGCTACGTCGAGGCAATGGGAGGGAGCCTCCACATTACAGCTTCCTTCCCCGAAGGTGAGGTCAGGATCAATCAATTTCATCTGGTCGAATAGTGCGATTGCTGTGGGCTTCCACTCGCCGCATTGAATCCCTTAAGAGGATCGAAGCCGCTGGAACGTATTCAAAATAGAACGCCTGCACAGCCGGGTGCCCCAGTTCCCGCATCTGGGCCTGGAAAAGCACAAAACTCATTATCCCGTGTTGACCCGCCAAAGCCCGCAGCCTACCATGAAAGAAGCCGTGGAGGCGATCATGACCATCATGACCGTAGACTGGTCGGAATGCGATCTGGTTGAAAGCGTTGCCGGGAAGGTAGGCGGAAGGCCTGTCGTCAAGGGCACGCGCATCCCTGCCGACACCATCCTCACCGACGAAGAACTCGGCGCAACAATCGAAGAAACGCACGAGAGCTTCCCAAGCCTCTCGCTCGACATGATCCGAAGCATCCGGGCATACGGCCATTCCCACAGACCCTTGCTACAACCTTGAAAGTTCTGCTCGACGAGAACATGCCGCATCAGTTGCGGTTGCATCTGCCGGACTTCGACGTGTCCACCGCGGTCTATTCCGGCTTCGGCGGTTTTAAGAATGGCGAGTTGCTGAATACCGCTTCGCTCGTGACGCAGCCCACCCACAATTTTCGCCTCTCTCGATACCGAACAGTCACCGCTCTCCAAATGTAAGTGTTCAATTCTCCGCAAGCCTTTTGCTCTAAAATGGGGAATTCTCAGCAGAACTTCTCATAAATTCCAGGCACCTTGTAAGGTTGACCCCTCAAAGAAATGCGACCTCTCAAACCAACATTCGCCGCTCTTCCCCAACCCTTTGAGCGAACATCTGGCGGCTTCACGCAACCACTTAAGCTATCGTTTTGAACGGCGCTTCGCCTGAATCGCCGACACGCCGAGCGCCATCCTCACGGACGGAGAGCCGGGGGCGCAATCCGGGCATATGGCCACTCCCACAAGCCCATGCTCTATTGGGAACTTATGCTAACCCACTCGAAAGAAGGGGCTTCCGGACGGGTAGCGGAAGGGAAAATCAGGCGGCGGTGCTTCTGGAAGGGCTGCAAATCAATGAAGATTGAGGCGCCATTTCCCACAGTTTCCTGAAGACGTCCCCTTCGGCGATGCGGCTCGTGGAACGCGCTTCCGTGGAACTCCTTCTTTCCTCACGTTGCAAAGCGCGTAAGGCGGCGCTCACTAGTTCGTAGGCGCTCTCGTAGCGTCCGCTTTCGATACGGGTTAGAACAAAATCGTACGACTCGGCAGGCAACTTGACTGTGCAATGCAACATAAATGTCTCCTTCGAATTGTTTAACGGCATCCCCCGAAAGAATCATTTACATCGGCAATTTTTCTTTCATCGAAGTGCACTTTGCCGGATGAGCCACCTCCGCCACCCGCCCTGGAAAACCACCCGCCGGCTTCCCAATGGGGACACCATCGATCTCGGGTGAGTGGCCCAGCTCCCGATTCAGGGACCTGGGCCACCCTGCCAGCCAGGAAGAAGTCAGATCTACTGAACAGTCACAGTCAGCGCAATCGTCGCGGTCCGACTTATGGAACCAGAGGTGGCCGTAACAGTCACCTGAGAGGTTCCCGTAGGAGTGATGGGCACCGGCGGCCCCGACGGCGCCATAGGCCTGCAGCCCATCAGGACGGCGGCCGCCGCGACCGTGAATCCGCATAGAACCAGCAAGCCGAGCCGGCCACGGAGAGCCGGTAAGCGCAGGCGATAGAACACCAGGAGGACTGAGGCAAAGGGCAGCAGCAAAGCGGCTGCGATTCCCGCTGCGCCGTGTCCTGTGTGTTGCAGCAGCGCCGCCGCGCTTCCCCTGGTTTGAATGGTCAGCGTCGAGATGCCCGGTGCGGTGCCCGACGCGCTGATTTGGGCCGGCGAGAACGAACACGAAGTGCCAAACGGAAGGCCGCTGCAGGCAAGGCTCACGGTGCCGGTAAAGTTATAGGTGGGAGCCACGCTGACGGTGGTTGTTACTGACGCGCCATCCGCAACACTCAGTGTGCTCGTGGCGGCGCTGAAGCCGTACGTAGGCGTGCCCGTTGCGGTGGTGCTGTTCGCGATACCCGCAAACAGCCCGTGCGCCTCCCCAGCAAGCCCGGCGGTGAAATACACCGTGCTCGGATCTCCGCCGCTGACTGACGTCGTGCCGCCCACCGTAGTTCCCCCCGGAAGCAATTCCCAGAGACCAAGATAGGTGAGAGGCGTGCCCG
>JBEKZG010000228.1:0-6228 GCA_049510095.1 Occallatibacter sp. | reverse complement strand
ACCGGGGTCCGCGCCCGGCTCGGTGCTAAGAGCCGGTTCCTGGCTCTGGGTCTTCTCGCCGCAGAGAATACGAATGCCGTTCACATCGAAATCCGATGCCGAAGCAACCCACGTAACATAGCCATCGAGGTCCGGATGCTGTAAGTCCTGCGCATGCGTGGCAGCCGCGGCCATCAGGAAGACCAAGGAAAATGCTGAGGCTTTCATCGCCGGAATTATAAAGCTGACGGCCTGCTGAACGCCGTGATACTCTCCGCAGCCAGCCCCAAAGCACGCGGCAAATCACTCGCGAGAAGTGGGCGACCTCTTTACAATCACCCGTATGGTTCACGGACTCCTCCGCGGCATTCGCGTACTCGATGGCGGCATGGCCTCGGAGCTTGAGTACCAGGGCGCGAACATCAATGGGCCGCTGTGGTCGGCCCATGTGTTGGAGGATGCGCCGGAAAAAGTCATAGCCGTTCATCGCGCATACATTGAGGCGGGCGCGGATTGCATTGAAACCGTAAGCTACCAGGTTTCGCGCATTGGCTATGCGGAGTTTGGCCTTGCGCCGGATCGGGCCGATGCGGCGCTGCTCAAGGCTGTCGAGCTGGCGCGTTCGGCCGCGGCGGAGTTTCCTGACCGGCCCATCGTGGTGGCCGCATCCCTCGGTCCGTATGGCGCGGCGCTGCACAATGGCGCCGAGTACCACGGGAATTAAGCTGCAGTGTGTCACGAACAAAAGCGAGAGCTTTTGGTGCTGTACCGAAGATGGGAGACGGCCTTCCGGAGCCGGCTTGCAGGAGTTGGCTTCAAACCGCCCGGTGCTGCTGCGTTCAAAAGGCGTGGTGGTGAACGACCGAGGAAAAGGCATCGGACAGATGTCAGGTACGTGTCGAGGAGATGACCCGCGCCGCCGCGCCGCTGACCACCACCGGCTTCTAAAGGTCGACCAGCAGCAGATCGCGCAGAGCCTTGATGCGGTCAGGCTGCGCCAGGAAGCACGCTGGCAGTTCGGGAACCGCAACCAGCTTGCCCACCGGCGGAATCGCCTCGGAGAGCTGCCGGATCAGGTTGGCGAGGTGCGCGTCATAGTGCGCGTCGTCGCGGAAGTCCTCGGCATGAAGCAGCTTGAGGTCCTCGGGGATCAGCTCGTAGCCATCGATGCCCTGACTCGCGTGTGTTGCCCCGTCGGCACCGCGGCCGTTCAGCCGCACGATCGGGTTCACGCACTTGCCCGCCTCGAAGTAGGCAAAGCGCCACTCCTGCGTGACGTAGTCGGAGGTGAGTACTCCGGGGCCGACGACCAGCAGCAGCCGGTCGCGCGCCGTGATCGCATCGCGAATCTCCTGATGAAAGGTGAGCTGCCGCGAAGGCATGGAGACGCGGTCAAACCACACATCAAACCCGGCGCTGGTCAGATCGCCGTACAGGCGCCGAACGAACGCCTCATCGTCATCGCGTGCGTAGGAGAGGAATATCGAGGTCACGGCGTCAACTTTTTCGGGTGCCAACACGATAGCAGATGGATCGGGAAACGCGCAGGAGATCATGCTGTCAATCGGCCAGTGCTACCACGGTTTCTTTGCCACAACATAGCTAGCTGCGGCGAATGGTTCGCGGCCGAAAGGGATCCCCATGAGCGAGAACCGCCGCATCCGCGTTCTTGTTTCCTCCAAACGCACTATAATTTGTCGTCAATCGCCACCCACGTTCATTTGTCGAAAATGGAGGTTCGCGCAGCCATGGGATTCTGCTTCTCGATCATGCCCTTCAAAAACGGCTTTGACTCTGTAAGTGCGGCAATCGCCATGGCGGCGGAGCGAGCCGGAATGGGGTATCTCCGCGGGGACCATCACAAAGAGCCTGGCGTCATCATGTCGCAGGTCATTGAATCGATGCGCACCGCCGAGGTGGTCGTCGCCGATATCACCTTTCACAATCCCAACGTGATGTACGAACTCGGCATCGCCCACCTGCTTTTCGGCCCGGAGCGCGTTGTCATTCTGACCCAATCGAGCGAATTCTCAGAGGTCTTCGACATACACCAGTTCCGCCAGTTCCAGTACTCTCCGGACAATCTTGCTGAACTCCTCGACGAACTACCTATCCTGCTGAAGGCAGCTAGGGAAGCAACCCGCGATTTGGAGAGCTGGAAGGTTATTCGAGGACGGCTTGAGCGAACCCGGCATATCTCAGCTACCCTGAGGCGCGTCCTGGGCGATGACCCTGCCGTGCGCCATGACGGGCTTGTCATCCGCTCTTGCGCGGGCCTTTCGTCGCTCGCCATCAGTGACGGCGAGCCGCCCGATCCCGAGTTGGGCGAGCCCTACAAACCTGCGCCAGCACTTTCAGAAATTCATCGGCCTTGATCCGAGCCGACAGTGGCCGCCAACCGTAGCGCCGGCCCAGCAGCACGATGAAGTTGGGCTTGATGCCGGTCTTCTGGCAGCGCTCGATCTCGCGGAGACAGATCTCGACCGTCTTCTGGTCGAGCGCCGCTTCGTCGCGCACGCCCCAGCGCAGGTCGATGGCCTGGAACCGCGCGCCACGCAGCTCGCACAGTCGGCGGAGCGCGGGAAAGACATCTTTCTGGAGGGCGTTCCGCTCCTCCTTCAGATCCTCAAAGGTCGAGCTGACAAAGACACGAAAAGTGCGCGTGGCGACAGGCATGGCGTTCAACTTCGTGAAACAGGTTGTCCAAAGGTTGCGCCCATCCTACCATTGCGGGTGTTGCCACGAAAACGGAGTGTCGATGTAGACGGCAATAGGGCAGAGGTCGAGGGTTTGTTAAGGGTTCGATAAGCGTTCCGCAGGGTCTCCAGGGCTCCGAAATTGGCCATCCGTGCCTTCTGGTTTCTATGAGTTACCAGCCACCGGGGATCTGTCACGGCGTTTCCATTCTGCATTGCCAGCGTCACTTCAGTCAAGTATATTATTACTGAAAATACCCTATGAAAACAAACAACTTAAAATCAGGGCAAAGTCGGAAATCCGCTGTTTTGAGTGCAAAAGCGGCAATTCTAGACTCCAGCCGAAGCCGTTCCATCAGTCAACGTCCTGCCGTCGGCCGTTCATACGATCGCACTGGCAGTTGCGCTGGTCACCGCGCAGCTCAACTACGATCGATGGAAACGTCGAAGTGACACAATGTATCTACAGTGGGATATGCAGGCTCAAGTGCTGAAATGGGGAAACAGCTTGGCTGTGAGGATTCCGAAGCCCATTGCGGATGACGCCCAGTTGCAACTCGGCGACCCGTTGGAGATCGCTGTAGCCGCCGATGGGGTTGTGCATTTGCACCGCGTAGGGGAAATCCCGACCCTGGCTCAACTGGTGGCCCAAATCACCCCCGAGAATCGCTATGCGGAGATTTACTCCGGGCCGGGGATTGGAAGGGAATCGGTGGAATGGTGAGCCGGTACGAGAATTCTCAAAGTATTGGTTATATTGGTGGGCGGTGCAGGATTCGAACCTGCGACTTCCACCGTGTGAAGGTGGCACTCTACCGCTGAGTTAACCGCCCCGGATATGGGCTGGCAAAAGTCGCGCCAGCGGGGCATCCCATGCGTTAGAGTAACACCAGCGGGGCTTTACAGCCAACCCTGGCGTTCAACCGGGGTCGGCGTTTGCCCTGGAAAAAACTCCGATGATTTGGAGACGCCGATCAATCCGCAGTGCAGCCGATTTCCCGCCTGACGGGGAGGCGGCGCTGCGTCCAATTCCGGCGTTGGGCGGCTTCACTTTGGCCGGAACCGGACCTGGAAGCCCGCCCCCGCCGCCTTCCGTGGGCAAATCCGGCGGTTTCCGGCGCGACAAGGGACAGAACGGGGCCGCGAAGGCTAATATCAGCGCCAAAACTGCGCTGGATCACGAAGGTAATGCGCAACCTTCCGACACGAACGGGGTTCCAGGAGATATGGCGACTCTGGTCCTGGACAACTCGGTTCTGGGAGCGGGTGCGGCCTCGCGGCCGGACACCGGACCGGAAAACTTTTCGGGCGCTGTCGAGACCGCGGGCGACGCAGCTGTAATGCTGCGTGTGGCCGCGGGCGACGAAGCCTCGTTCAACTACCTGGTTCAGAAATACCACCGGGCGATGATTCACTTTCTCTTCCGCATGGTCCGCAACCAAGCCATCGCGGAAGAATTGGCGCAGGAAGTATTTCTGCGCGTCTATCGGTCGAGGGAGAGCTATCGGGCCGAGGCCAAGTTCACTACCTGGCTTTACCGGATTGCGACGAACCTGGCGGTAAACCACGCGCGCGACACGCGGCATGAACGCTCGGCGCAGACTATCTATCTGGATGCACCGGATGAGGAAAGCGGCACGACGCCGGACGTGGCCGACGACGAAATGTCGGTGGAGCAGCGCATGATGCGCGATGAGCGGATGGCGGCCATTCGCACGCACGTGATGGCCCTGCCCGAACGTCAGCGGATGGCGGTGCTGATGCACAAGTATCAGGGGATGGATTACCGGCAGATCGGGGAGGTGCTCAAGTTGAGTGAGTCGGCGACCAAGTCGCTGCTCTTCCGCGCCTACCAGACACTGCGCGAGAAGCTGAAGGAATTTGTGTAAGTGGAAACAGCCGGAATTGACCGGCGGGGAGTTGGGGTGAAACATGGAGACGATGAATAAAACTTGCACCGGAATGGAATCGAAGCTGGCGGACTTGCTGCTCGATCCTGAAAGTGTGCCTGCCAAGGTTCAAGCCCATGTTGACGGGTGCGAGAGCTGCCGCTCGGAGCTGGCTGAACTGCGCGCCACCATGTCCCTGCTGGATACCTGGGAGAGCCCCGATCCGAGCCCCTACTTCCTGAGCAAGCTGGATGCGCGGATGCGCGAAGAGCGCGCGACCGCGCCGGCCAGCTGGCTGGAAAGGCTGAAGGCTCGGTTGACTTATGGCCCCTCGATGCATGTGCGCCCCTTGGCGGCTATGGCGATGGCCGTTCTGCTGCTTGTGGGCGGCGGGACGTACCTGGGCATCTCCGATGTGGAGCAACCGCTCGCGGCTCCGCCTCAGGCTGCGGTGGTGCACGATTTGCAGACGCTGGATAATAACGCCCAACTGCTTGACCAGTTGGAAGCGATGTCGAACACGAACAACCAAAACGGAGACTGATCGCCCGTTTTCATCGAGGGCCGCAGTGGGAGCTGGAAAAGGTGGGTACGGGATGTCAAAATGCGGAGCGGATGCGGCGCGCGGTTTTGGCCGCGTTGGTTGCCGTGTTGCTGTGCGTCCCGGGGGCCTTGGCTCGTGGGCAGCGCAATGCAGAGCCAGCGCGCCAAGCCGCTCCCGCGCCAAGGGGCGCAAATCGCCGCCCGCAGTCTAACAGACAGCAGCCTGGCAGGCCGCAAAACCAGAATAGTCCGCTGTACCCTAACCGGCCGGCGCTGCAATATCAGGGCAGGCCGCCGTCCAGCCCTCAGGTGAATCCAGCGCAGCGCCCCGCGCCCGGTTACTCCGGCTATCCCAATTCCGGTTATGCCCGGCCAGGTTATCCCGCAGGCGCGGCGCCCAACTCTGATTACCGCGCTGCGCCCTATGCGGCCCAGGTGCAGCCGGGCTACGCCAATCAAGGCCTGGCGCCGGCTGGGCATCTGCGTGACTGGCTGACTCAGCACCGGAATCTTGCTCCGCAGGACCAGGAGCGGGTGCTGCGCAATGACCCCAGCTTTAATCGGCTTCCTCCGGAGCAGCAGCAGCGGCTCATGGACCGGCTGCACCAGGTGAACCAGATGCCTGAGGGGCAGCGGGATCGCTGGCTGGCCAGGAATGAGCTGATCGAACATTTGTCGCCGCAGGACCGGATGCAGGTCACCATGTCGGCACGCCGCTATGCCGCCATGCCGCCGGATCGCAAGGCGCTAATGAGAGGCGCTTTCCGCGACCTGAGCGCTGTGCCGCCAGAGCAGCGGGGAATGGTGCTCAACTCCAGCCGCTACCAGGGCGTGTTTACTCCCGACGAGCGCGGCGTCCTTTCCGACATGCTGCGCGTGGAGCCCTACGAACCGGCTCGGTAACCCAAAGAAAATCAAAAAGTAAAAGGCAGCGGAGAATACTTCCGCTGCCTTTTCTCTGGTGCGCCCGGCAGGGCGCACTCACTTGGGGGTGCAAGCCCCCTACAGACCCGGCAAGGGGAAGTGTTAGCTGAACGGCAAGGGTGTCCGTCGCGAGGCGGAATCTGGAGGAAGCTGTAGGCAAAGCGCTGGCCTGACGAACAGCGAGCGGATAGAGGCGG
>JBEKZG010000227.1:0-6259 GCA_049510095.1 Occallatibacter sp. | reverse complement strand
CCATCGCCGTTGAAAGCCGTCCGGGCGGTGGTGCTACCTTTGTCATCACGCTGCCGAAGGACAGCGCCTGAGCTTTTGCTTTTAACTGAAAACTGACAACTGATCACTGACAACTGTCTTATGACCGCCAAAGCCAACATCCTCATCGTCGACGACGAAGCCAACACGCTGGCATCGCTCTCCCGCGCCTTCCGACTCGCAGGCCATGAGGCAGTCGTCTGCGACAACGCCGCGCGCGCCCTCGAACTCGCCCGCACACAGCCATTCGACCTTATCCTCAGCGACGTTGTGATGCCCCGCCGTGACGGCCTCGCGCTGCTTGAAGACCTCAAGACCGCCGGTGTCACCGCGCCCGTCGTCATGATGAGCGGTCAGGCTCACATCGAAATGGCCGTCCGCGCCACACGTCTCGGCGCCCTTGATTTTCTGGAAAAACCGCTCTCCACCGAAAAGCTGCTCGTCACCGTAGAAAACGCCCTCAAGCTGACGCGTCTCGAATCGGAGAATCTTGATCTGCGCACCCGCGTCGGCAAGCACGCGCTGGTCTTTGAAGGCGAAACCATGCGCCGCGTCATGGCCCAAATTCACCGGGTCGCCGCCAGCGAAGCTCGTGTCTGCATCTACGGCGAGACCGGCACCGGCAAGGAACTCGTTGCTCGCACCTTGCACGAAAAGAGCCATCGGGCAAACGGTCCATTTGTGACCCTCAACTGCGCAGCCGTCCCCGCCGAGCTCATCGAAAGCGAACTCTTCGGCCACGAGAGAGGCTCCTTCACCGGAGCCGCCCAGCGTCACACGGGAAAATTCGAACAGGCTCATCGCGGGACATTATTCCTGGATGAGATTGGCGACATGCCCGCGGCCATGCAGGCCAAGCTTCTGCGCGTCCTTGAAGAAGGCGAAGTCGAGCGCATCGGCGCGGACAAGCCCACCACCGTCGACGTCCGCGTCATCGTCGCAACACACCGCAATCTCGAGCAGCTTGTCGACACGGGCGCATTCCGCCGCGACCTCTACCATCGCGTCGTCGTCTTTCCCGTCGAGCTGCCGCCTCTGCGCCAGCGCCCTGAAGACCTGCCCGCGCTCGTCGCCCACTTTGTCCGCCAGGTCAGCGCGCAAAACGGCTGGAAGCCCGTCCCCTTCACCGACTCCGCTATTGGCGCCCTCAAGCAATACGCATGGCCGGGCAACATCCGCGAGCTGCGCAACGTCGTCGAGCGGCTGCTCCTGCTCGCCGGCCCCACAGTCGATGCCGAAGCGGTCCCGGTCGCGCTTCCCGCCACACGAACTGCTTCCGGCTCATCCCGGCCCAATTCCGCCGCCTCCGATGCAACCGGTCCGCTCGCCGAGCGCGTCTTCACCTTCGAGCGCGCCCAGGTGCTGCGCGAGCTGGAGCGCAACATTCGCAACATCACCCAAACCGCCCGCGCCCTGGGACTTGAACGCAGCCATCTCTACAAAAAATGCCAGCAGTTGGGCATCGATCTGCAAAATCTGGACGACCGGCCTGCAACCCAAACCTGACTCCGCCCACCAGCTCCATCTTGGCAACTTTATGCTATTAAAATCACAGAACTGATCGTTTCATTTCGATTCGATCAATAACGTAGACTGGATGTTACCCGAAAACGGCACCAGAAGGCTCAATCGAATGACAGCAAACGCCATCCCATCCGGCACCACGCTCTCGTCGCCCGATTCCTCCTCGAAGCGCGGCTACAACCTCTTCCTTCTGCTGGTTTCCGGCCTTGGCGGATTGCTCTACGGCATCGACGTAGGCATCATCGGCGGCGCATATCCTTACCTCGAAGCCACCTCCGGCCTCACCAACGCGCAGCTATCGGTCATCGTGGCGGCTGTGCTGCTGGGCAGCGTCTTCTCCACGCTCTTTGCCGGCATGCTTGCGGATTGGATGGGCCGCAAGCCGCTCATGATCCTCAGCGGTCTCACCTTCGTGGTCAGCATTCCCGTCATCGCCCTTTCTCATGGTTACTGGCCGCTCTTCTCCGGCCGCCTATTGCAGGGCATGAGTGGCGGATTCATCGGCATCGTCGTTCCGCTCTATCTGGCCGAATGCCTGTCAGCGTCGAATCGCGGCAAGGGTACGGGCATCTTCCAATGGATGCTCACCCTCGGCATTGTCGCGGCGGCGCTGGTAGGAATGTTCTTCAGCTATCGTGTTGCGGCAGTAGCCGTTCTCGGAAATGCCGATGCTCTCCTGCATTTCAAAGACCAGGCATGGCGCAGCATCTTCTGGGTCTCGCTCCCTCCCGGCCTCCTGTTCGTTCTCGGCGCATTCTTTGTCACGGAGTCGCCCCGCTGGCTTTTCCGCCGCGGCAACCCAGAGCGCGCGCTCACCGCCCTGCTTCGCTCCCGCTCTCCGCGGCAGGCCGATCTTGAGTTGTACGAGATGAAAGAGACAGCCCGCAGCGTCGCCTCCAATCAAACCGCCGCGGCGGCCAGTCAAGCGCCCGGCGTCAAATTCAGCGATTCCCTGTTCCGCCGCAAGTACGTCATCCCGTTTCTGCTCGCCTGCATCATCCTCTTCTGCAACACAGCCACCGGCGTCAATTCCGTCATCGGCTATAACACCGGCATCCTCCTGCAGAGCGGTCTGTCCGACCTGAGTGCGCACTGGGGCTATGTCATCTTCACGGTCGTCAACTTCACCATGACCATGGTCGGTGTCACGCTTGTTGACCGCCGCGGACGCAAGTTCCTGCTCATTCTCGGCACCAGCGGAATCATCCTCTCGCTCTCGGCCGTCGGTCTGATGTTTCTCCGCACTGAAAAGCTAAGCGTGGATGCAAGCAGCGCCATTCAAACCATGGTTGCACCGAACCAGGAACTGACTCTGCATTTCAATCCGGCCGAAGCAGGCAAGCTGCTCGCCGCGCAGGGATACGCCGGAAACGATATCGGCAGCAATCGCGCTTCTCTCACCATCATTTATTCCTATGGCGCGTTCACCGCCTCAACCAGCTATGTCCGCTCCGACGATCTGGCCAGCGCGCCCATTCACATCGATCGCGCAAGCTGTGTCCCCGACAACCCGGTGAAGGCCTTCTTTGAGAACCCCTTCGCCGACCTCAATGCCGCCAACTCCGCGCCGCTCAAGATCGAGAAAGCCCTCATCGGCTCCGTCCCCGATTCCGCTCACGGCTGGCGCGTCGCCATCGGCCTCTACGCATTCATAGCGTTCTTCGCAATGGGGCCGGGCGTATGCGTCTGGCTTGCGCTCTCTGAGCTCATGCCCACCCGCATTCGCTCCAATGGCATGAGCATCGCTCTGGTCATCAACCAGCTCGTCTCCACCGCGCTTGCCGGCATATTCCTTCCCTTCGTCAGCAAGCATGGTTACTCGTCCATGTTCTTCCTCTTCGCGGGATTCACAGTGGTCTACTTCCTGGTCGCCGCCTTCCTGCTGCCTGAAACCAAGGGCAAGACCCTGGAAGAGATTGAGGCCCACTTCGAGGCGCGTGGGGCGTAAGCAGCGGCCTTCTTAAACAACCTCGTGCACTACTTGCGAAATTCCGCGCCAGAAAAGAATAACTTACGGCAATCTTTGGCAGTGAGGGAATCGAGCCCCGGCATCCTGCTTGTAAGCAGACGCTCAAATCAACTGAGCTAGCCCACTCCTTTCTATGCGCCACCACGGCTTCTTGTCATTGGATCAGCGTGCTTGCTCGCCCTTCCGGTCTTTGGCCGCAAATTGGGATTTTGGGCCTTGAGGTTGATAGACTCAGCCCGTGGGCCGCCTCATCGTCAATGCGGACGATTTCGGACTGACGCGCGGCGTCAACCGCGCCATCTCCGAGTTGCATCGTGCCGGAGTACTTACCAGCGCGACGCTGATGGCCCGCGCGCCGGCCACTGAAGACGCCATCGAAATCGCGCTCGCCACACCTTCACTGGCCGTGGGTTGCCATGTGGTGCTCGTCGATGGCGAACCAGTACTTTCACCTCAATCGGAGATTCCGAATCTGGCCGATCCGGCCACCGGGCGCTTCCATCCCTCGCTCATTGATTTCCTCGGTGCCATGTATCGATACTGGCCGTCGATAGGCGCTTCTCGGATCGCCCCGGAGGTCGAAGCTGAAACCGCCGCGCAAATCGCACTACTCCAAGGCCACGGCCTCCGCCTCACGCACATCGATACCCACAAACACTTGCACATGTTCCCCGCCGTGTTACGTCCAATCCTGCGAGCCGCCCGCGCAGCCGGAATTCGCGCTGTCCGCAATCCCTTTGAGCCATCCTGGAGCCTCAGCGCCACCACGCGCGCCCCTTGGCTCCGCCGCACGCAGGTCAGCCTGCTGCGCCGGTTTGAGGCCGCCTTCCGCCGCATCGTTGCCGAGGAGGGCTTTACCACCACAAACGGCGCCATCGGCGTATTGGCCACCGGAACTCTCGACGCCCCCACCCTCAATTCCCTCCTGAGTCAACTTCCGCAAGGCGTTTGGGAACTGGTAACTCATCCCGGCTACAACGACGTCGATCTGGCCCAGGCGAACACCCGCTTGCTTGCCGCGCGGGAAACCGAGCGCACCGCCCTTGAGGAGCTGCGGCGTTTCCCTGATATCGAACTCAACTCATTCGCGGAAGTGCTTGCATCTTCTCCGCTTCCGCGCGCGTCCTAAACCAGGGCGGACCAATATAATTCCGTCACAAGAAGGCCCCATGCGTATCGGCATCACCTGCTATCCCACTTACGGCGGCTCCGGCGTGGTGGCCACGGAACTCGGCATCGAAGTGGCCGCACTGGGCCACCAGGTTCACTTCATCTCTTATTCGCAGCCGTTTCGCCTCAGTGGGCGCGACGAAGGCATCCACTATCATGAGGTCCCGGTCTCGAGTTACCCGCTCTTTGAATTTCCCCCATACGATCTGGCGCTGGCCTCGCGCATGGCAGAGGTTGCCGAGTTCTGCAATCTCGATCTGCTCCACGTCCACTACGCCATCCCCCATTCCGTCAGCGCCTTGCTCGCGCGCCAAATGCTCGCCGTCAAAGGTCGCCGCCTGCCGTTCGTCACCACGCTGCACGGTACCGACATAACTCTGGTCGGCCTCGACCGCAGTTATCTCCCCATCACCCGCTATGCAATTCAGCAGAGCGACGGCGTCACCAGCATTTCCAGTTATCTCAAGCGGAAAACAATCGAAGACTTCGGCATCGTCCGCGGCATTGAGGTCGTCACTAACTTCGTCAACTGCGATGTGTACACTCCCATCAAAGATGAAGCCCTGCGCAACGAAGCGCGCAAGCGCCTGGCAGATCCCGGCGAAGCTATCCTCATGCACCTCTCCAATTTCCGCCCCGTCAAGCGCGTCGTGGACGTGGTCCGTATCTTCGCGCAGGTGGTGCGTGAGATGCCCGCTCGCCTGGTTCTGGTGGGCGATGGGCCCGATCGCTCCGCGGCCGAGTGGTTAGCACACGACCTGGGCATTCACGGCAAAATCCACTTCATGGGCAAACAGGATCGCGTCAATGAATTGCTGCCGCTTGCCGACATTATGCTCATGCCCAGCGAGCTCGAGTCCTTCGGCCTCGCCGCCCTTGAAGCCATGGCCTGTAAGGTCCCCGCCATCGCAACCCGCGTCGGGG
The DNA here is from genome assembly GCA_049510095.1 of Occallatibacter sp. Lineage (GTDB taxonomy): Bacteria > Acidobacteriota > Terriglobia > Terriglobales > Acidobacteriaceae > Telmatobacter. Next base: position 654 of record JBEKZG010000227.1, on the reverse strand, counting down.
GTGTGCCCGAGCTCATCGACGACGGAGAAACCGGGCTGCTCTATTCCGTCGGCGATGTCGATGCCATGGCGTCCGGCGCGCTAAGCCTGCTTCGTGATCCCCCCCGCCTTGCCGCCATGCGCGAGGCCGGCCGCCGCACTGCGCAAAAGCGCTTCTGCTCTACGCTCGTGGTGCCTCAATATGTCCGCTATTACGAGCAGGTGCTTGCAAATCAGGGATCGCTGGCCGGCGCGGCGAACGTCGCCGGCTGAGTCTGTCCGGCCCCTAAGCCCCGGCCGCCTCAATCGCGTCTTCGGCTTTCCACTCCACCGCGGGTTCCATGGCCTCCGCGGCCATCCCGCGCAGAACCAGCACAGCGTAGCAGCCCAGGATCACGAGCAAAGGATCGATCACCCGCAAATGGTACGGTTCCGGGTGCGTGAAGTAGTAAATCACGGGAAACAGAAACGCCACCCCACCCAACCGGATCGCCTCATAAGGCCGTCTCCGCCACGCCAGGAATAACCCCGTCAGCCCAAGCAGCGACAGGCATGTGGCAAACGGCACATTCTCGGGGTCCATGGGCTCCTGCGTCAGGTAATCCGCGCTGAAGCTCCAGTACCCTGTCCATATATACATCGCACGCCGCGCGCACATCCACGCGTACCAGGCCGG
>JBEKZG010000226.1:0-6261 GCA_049510095.1 Occallatibacter sp. | reverse complement strand
ACGGAGCCTACAGCGTTTGCAGCAGGTGCTGCTTTGAGTTCGAAGCATGGGCCAGAACTTCATTCCTGACACGGTCAACCGGACGCTTCTGCTTCCCCCGTCGCTTCACGATTGGCTTCCCGAGGTCCACTTGGCCCGCTTTCTCTTGGATGTGGTGTCGGCGCTGGATCTGAGCGCCATCTACACGTCGTATCAGGAGAAGGATGGACGCGGGCAGGCGGCCTATGCGCCGGAGATGATGGTCCGCCTGCTCCTGTACGGCTATGCGCGGGCATCTACAGTTCGCGCAAGATTCAGGCGCGCACATTCGATGACGTGCGCTTCCGTTATCTTTCCGGCGACCAGCACCCCGGCCACACCACCATCGCCGAGTTCCGCAAGCGTCATCTGGAGGCGCTCTCGGGTCTGTTCACGCAGGCTCTGCTGCTATGTTCCGAGGCAGGACTGGTGAAGCTGAGCCATGTGTCCATCGACGGAACCAAGATCAAGGCCAACGCCAGCAAGCAGTCGCCGCGGCGACCGATGAGTTACAAGCACATGAACAAGACCGAGACGCGTCTGAAGCAGGAGATCGATGCGCTGCAGGCCGCCGCTGAAAAGACCGATGCCGAAAAGGATGCGCAGTGTGGCAAGGACCGGTGCGGCGACGAACTTCCTGCCGAGTTGCAGCGGCGGGAGAGCCGGTTGCAGAAGATCGCGGTATGATGTTTCCGTCTTTCGAAGTCCAAAGAAAGCCGGGGCTCAAGATGAAAGATCCGGATCACCATCCTGCCATCCTTCCGTTCACCAACTGTCCTGCCCTCGACGGCTATCACTGCGTAACCAATTCCCTTGCAAAAATCTTCCACCACGCCGGCCATCCGCTGTCGGAGGACCTGCTTCTCGGCCTTGGGGCCGGAATGGGGTTCATTTACTGGCAGATGAAGATGGGGTTCAGCACCTCCATCTTTGTCGGCGGCAGAGCCAACGTGAGGCACTTCTTCCAGGATCTCGGCGCAAGAACCGGCGTTCAAATCCGGGAGATCACTTCCGCAAGCGCCGCGAAAGCCGAGGCCACCCTCCTGCAGGCGCTCGAGCATGAGCAACCGGTGATGCTCGGTGGCGATATGGGCTTTCTGCCTTGGCTTCATTTCCCGGCAGGCTACCATTTTGGCGGCCATACTGTTCTGGCCTCCGACATGGAACCGCAAACTGCCGGACTCAAGAAAGGCCTCTACGCACCCATCTCTCTGGAGCAGTTGCGCAAAGCGAGAAGCTCGCCGTTCAAGCCATTTCCGCCCAAAAACCTGCGCATGGAGTTCGACTTCGCCGGATTTCGCACCCCGGGAGCGAAGGAAATTGCTTCGTCCATCGAGCAAACCATCGACGCCAGCCTGAACCCGCCAATCAAAAACTTCGGCGTCGAGGGTTTGCGGCACACGGCAACCCAGATCCTCAAATGGCCGGCGCTCTTCAAAGACGGCGAGCTGCGGATGAACCTCTTCAATCTCTACGTATTCATCGAGATTGGCGGGACCGGAGGCGGCTGTTTTCGCTACATGTATTCCCGATTCTTGACCGAGGCGGCAACGATTACCGGAAAGTCCGCATTGGCCAAGGCCGCGACCATGTTCGATCAATCCGGCAAAAAGTTCTGCAAAGTTGGTCAGATGTTCAAGAACGCGGACAGAATGGACGACGTGGAAAAGAAGATTCACGCCGCGTCTCGTCTGTTCCTCGACATTGCGGAACACGAGGAAGAGGCGTTCCGGTTCCTGAAGCAAAGCCTCTGAAGAATCGCTCCGAGGTTGCGCCCTGAACGCCGAATGGTCCGTGGCTGACCGTCCGATTATCGGAACCGGCCATCGCGTTTATAATCAAAGCCATTCACAACACGTAAAGGGCGGCTTTCATGGTTGCACGATCACCAGGGGCAAAACCCGACAGTTCACTGCACGATATGGCCCGGAGTTCCCTCCAGGGCAAGATGGGCCAAACTCACTATGTTGTGCGCCTGCCCATCCTCAATCCACTAAGCGAAGTACACGCCTACGAACTGCTCTTCTGGGGCGGGCAGGAAATGACCGCTGGCTGGAAGAATGAGCTGGCTACCCACGCCGTGTTGAGTAATGCGATGGTGTTTGGGATCGAAGAATTAGCATCCGGGAAACCGGCGCTTGTGCAATGCACCGCCGAGTCGCTGACTGAAGAGTGGGTTTGGAATTTGCCTCCCAACCTGACAATCGTGGAACTTCAGGAAGACTCGAAAGCCTCACCGGCTCAGCTTGACGCATGCGCCCGGTTGAAAGAGCTTGGTTTCAAGCTAGCGCTGGATGACTTCACCAAGAAACCTGGCGCCGGGGCTCTTTTGGAACTGGCCGACTACGTGATGGTGGATATTGCAAATCTCCGCGCGGACGATCGACGGCTTCTGCGCGCCTTTCTGGCTGGCGTTCCGGCCAGTCCGATCGCCAAGAATGTCGAATCCCAGGAAGAGTTCAGGGAAGCCTGGGGCGCAGGCTTCAAGCTCTTTCAGGGGTACTATTTCTGTCGCCCCGAGCCGGTGCGAGATCATCAGATTCCAGCCAACCGCATGCTCCACATCCAAATCCTGGAGGCTCTGCAAAAAGACCCCATCGATTTGAATCAGTTGAGCCGCCTCATCATGTGCGACGCTTCCCTCACCTACAGCTTGCTGAGGCTGGTCAACTCCCCTCTCTACGCCATACGACAGGAAGTTACATCGATCCATTCTGCCCTTATGCAGCTTGGGGAAGAGAGGTCGCGGCGCATCGCCATGCTGGCCATAGCCTCCGATTTCGACACCGGCCAGCCGCCAGAGCTCCTGCGCATGGCGTTCGAGCGAGGGCGTTTCTGCGAATTGAGCGCGGAGCTGCTGGGACTCTCCCCCAACGAGCAATACCTCATTGGAATGGCCAGCATGTTTCCCGCCATGCTCCGTATGACCATCGACAACCTGGTGCAAGTGCTGCCGCTGCGTGAGGAAGCTCGCGCCGCCCTGCTGGGCCAGCAAACCCGGGAAGGCGTCCTTCTCAATTTGATGGTGTGTCAGGAACGCCGCGACTGGGAGACCCATGATGCGCTCATCAAGTCAAATGGATTGCAGGTCACCGAACTCATGTGGCGCTGCGCCGAGGCGCGAGACTGGGCAAGCGCCACAATTCAATCGATGAAATGATTTGACTGTTCGGCAACTCATGCGCGCGGAGAATTGGCCCATTTATCTCATCGCGATGAGTGGGATCGGCGCACAAATCCAGTGCGAGCCCCGCGAGCGTTTGGCCGCACCGCAGGTGCCTCCCGAAGGGAGGGAAGGAAAATAGCCCCGGGTGAAACCCGGGGAAAGCAACCCAAATAAGATCCCGCGTCCAGGAGGGCCGCGACGAGGTCTTGGCAACATACGGCTTCGCCCTCTTGTCAAACAGGGCAGGAAACAATCTATTCTTTCCGGAACTGGTTTGCCTTCTCAAACTCATCCCGCAGTTCTGGCGTCCGCAAGTTCTCGCGCAGATGCGCCAACCGCTGTTCCAGCGCATGCAGCGCAGCCTCCACGGCGGCGGTATTCGTATAAGCAATATCCCGCCACATGGAATAAGGACTAGCCCCCAGCCGCGTCATCTCCCGCAGCCCGCGCCCGCCCACATCTTTCAGTTCCGGCGCGTCGCCCACCTGCTCTTCCAGCAGCGCGCTTAGAGCCGTCGCCACAAACTGCGGCAAATGGCTCACCCACGCCACCAGCTCATCGTGCCGCGCGGGATCGAGATCGATAACCTTCGAGCCCATCGCCGCAGCCCACTCCCGCCAGCCCTTCACCAATGCGGCCGAGTGGGCCGACCGCTCCGCCGCCGGGTCGTCGGTGAACAGCCACACCGCCCCGCGAAACAGGGCCGCATCGCCCAGTTCCGCGCCGCCGCGCTCCTTGCCAGCCATGGGATGCCCCGGCAGAAACGCCGCACGCTCAGGCCGGTTATACAGCCGAGTCCCAGCTTCCGAGATCAGCCGCTTGGTGCTGCCCACGTCGGTAACCAGGTGATCGGATCCCAGCAGGCACGCCAGCTTTTCCATGTAGTCAAGCGTCGCGTAAATCGGCATGCAAAGCAGCGTCACATCGCTGTCCCGCGCAGCCTGCAAAGGCTCCGCCGCAACCAGATCCACTGCACCCATCTTCAGCGCAACCTGCGCCTGCTCCGGGCTCCGATTCCATCCAGTGATCGTGCCCTTAAATCCAGCCGCGCGCAACGCCAGTCCCGCCGAAGTGCCCAGCAGGCCCGTCCCCAAAATGGCGATGCGTTCAATCATCGGCCTTTCGTCGCTGTAACTGCTGTTGAAAGAAGCAGTGCTTTTGCTAACTCGCCGACAGTCCGCCGCGGCGGAAGGCTAACTCGCTAACTTGCTGACCCGCAGACTCGCTACAAAGTTCGCCCCACCGCCGCGGCAACCACCCTAAGCTCGCCCATCAGCGTCTCAAACTGCTCCAGGAACAGCGTCTGCGCCGCATCCGAGGCAGCCTTGTCGGCGTTGGGGTGAACCTCCACGATAATGGCGTCCGCGCCCGCTGCCACTGCGGCCTTCGCCATTGGCCCCACAAAGTCCCGCCGGCCCGTCCCATGCGAAGGATCGCCGGTGATCGGCAAATGCGAGAGCTTATGCACCACCGGAATCGCCGAGATATCCATCGTGTTCCGCGTGGCCGTTTCATACGTGCGTATCCCGCGCTCGCACAGAATCACGTCGTAGTTCCCGCCCGCCATAATGTATTCGGTTGAGAGCAGCAGTTCCTCAATCGTTGCCGCAATGCCGCGTTTCAGCAGCACTGGCTTGCGCGCCTGTCCCAGTTCGCGCAGCAGGTTGAAGTTCTGCATATTCCGCGCGCCCACCTGGAACAGATCGATATACGGCAGCATCTGCTCAATCTGCGAGATCTCCATCACCTCGCTCACCGTCAGCAGCCCATGCGCATCGGCGGCCTCGCGCATCAGTTGCAATCCCGGAATCCCCAGCCCCTGAAACGCATAGGGCGAACTGCGCGGCTTGAATGCGCCTCCCCGCAGAAAGCTCGCCCCCGCAGCCTTCACGCGCGCTGCCGTCTCAAAAATCTGCTCGCGATTCTCCACCGCGCACGGCCCCGCCATCACGGCAACTTTCTCGCCGCCCACCGTCACGCCGTTGGCAAACTCCACAATCGTGCCCTCTGGGCGAAACGCGCGCCCCGCCAGCTTGTAAGGCGAACTGATCCTGTGCACATAAAGCACACCGGCCATAATCTCGAACTTCCGCAGGTCAACGCTCGCGGTGGGGCCCACGCCGGCCAAAATCGTCTGGCTCGCCCCCGTCGTTCGATGAACATTCACTCCCGCTTCCACCATCGCGTCGATGATTGCATCGATCTGCTCTTCGGTGGCCTTCTCCTGCATGGCTACAATCATTGCTTGTTCCCTGTCTCGGGCGCGCCTGCTTTTGCGGCGCCTGTGCCGTGGCCCGGCTCGTGATCACCCCCGCGACCAAGACCTGTCGCCGGGGACCCCGATGCCAGGGCGTTCCTCTCCGATGCCAACTCGTCCCGCTGCAATGCCCGCATCACGTCGATGATCCGCTCGTAGATATGCGTCAGTTCGATGTCCGGCAACGGACCCTTGTTCGCCGCCCGTACGTTGGCATAGATCACCTTCTCGCGCGCCGGTTCATACACCGGCAGCGACGTGGCAACCTTCAGGTGGCCGATCCGCAGCGCGGCCCGTGCCCGCTCGCTCAGCAACTCCACCAGTTGCCGGTCAAGAGCATCGATTTGATCTCGCAATTCTTCCAGCGTCATTCCATCCTCGTGTCGCGGCCCATGCGCCTGTCTTCGTCCGGCAAGACCCAGCGCACCGGGTGCATAGGAGCAAGAGTTGAATCCAAATCAACGGCCGGCTATACCGCTTGGTAAGCCGCCGCGGAAGGGGTCTGTTCCATCGGGCCGGCACCGGGCAGGTGCAGACCCTTAATAAATCGAGCCACTGCGCCCGGCGCCGTCTCGGGACCGCCTTCGATTGTGGCTCTCTCTATCAACTCCACAATCTTGCTGCCGATCACCGCGGCATCCGCGAACTCCGCCACCTGGGCGACATGCTCCGCGTTGCTGATGCCGAACCCCACGGCTACCGGCAGCGTGGTCCATCGCCGTATGCGCGCCACCAGCGCCGCCGCATCGGCCGTCAGGCTCTGCTGCGTTCCGGTAATCCCCGTGCGCGAAATCGCGTAAATAAATCCTTTGGAGTGCGA
>JBEKZG010000225.1:0-6273 GCA_049510095.1 Occallatibacter sp. | reverse complement strand
GGCGCAGCGGCCAGTGAAGCAACTGGTGATTGTGGATGACTGTTCGGCGGATGGGACGTGGAATGTGCTTCAGCCTCTGGCGGAGGCTGAACCGCGCATTCAACTGCTGAGGCACGAAGTGAACCAGGGGAAGGGCGCGGCGCTGCGTACCGGGATTTCGCACGCAACATCGGATGTAGTGGTTATTCAGGACGCCGATCTGGAATACGATCCCGAGGAGTATTACCGGCTGCTGACGCCGATTCTTACGGGTAAAGCGGACGTGGTGTTCGGTTCGCGGTTTCAGGGGGGCAGCGACCCGCGGCGAGTTTTATATTTCTGGCATTCGGTTGGAAACCGTGTTCTAACCACGTGCTCGAACATGGCGACAGATTTGAACCTGACGGACATGGAGACGTGCTACAAGACGTTTCGGCGCGAGGTGATTCAGAACATCCGGATTGAGGAGAACCGCTTCGGATTTGAGCCGGAGATCACGGCCAAAGTGGCGAAGGCGAAAGTGCGGATTTACGAGGTTGGCATTTCATATACGGGCCGAACGTACGCCGAGGGAAAGAAGATTGGGTGGCGGGACGGGGTGCGCGCGATCTGGTGTATCTGTAAGTATAATTTCTGGAAGAAATGACCAATCAGCCCAACGCACTGGCCCCCGAGGCTGATTTTGAATTTACCGCACTGCATGAGGCAAAGAATTATCGTCTCGCTCTGCTGCGCGATTTTGAGACGTTTCTGCGTGGCAATGTGCTGGAAGTGGGCGCCGGCATTGGTCAAATCACCTCAGAACTACTGCGCATGCCGCAGATCGAGAACCTGGTTTCAATAGAGCCGCACCGGGACTTTTGCGCACAGCTGCGTGCCCGCCTTCCCGAACACACGCTGCTGGAGGGAACGGTCAAGGATCTGCAGTCGACAACAGAGTGGAATGCGATCCTGAGCATCAATGTGCTGGAACACATTGAACTGGATGAGGAAGAACTGGCTGTCTATCACAGCTTGCTGAAGCCAGCGAGGGGCGTACTGTGTTTGTTTGTGCCGGCGCGGCCTGAGATCTATGCGCCGATCGACAGGGATTTTGGCCACTTCCGGCGCTACACGCGGCCCGCGTTGCGACGGAAGCTGGAGGCTGCGGGATTTGAGGTGGTGCGCCTCCGCTATTACAACCTGGCTGGCTATTTTGCGTGGTGGGCGCGTTTTCGCGTGCTAAAGAAACGCTCGTTCGACGCGGCGGAAGTGCGGCTGTTCGACCGGGTGATTTTTCCGGCAGTGCATGGCCTTGAAACTCGCTTTGGCGCGCCGCCGATCGGGCAGAGCCTGATGGCCGTATCCATTACCCGCTAACCACCTGCGGTGGGGCAGACGGCACCTGCGGTGCGGCAGACGCTCGCGGGAGGCTCGCACTGGCCTTTGTCGTCCTCCCGCCATGCGCGAGAAAGAAGCGCAAGAATGGCACCCGCGTTGTTCCAGACCAGCTTTAGTCTTTTCCGTCAGTGCTGCTCTACTTGCTGGTAGAGCATGTGGTTCTGGAAGCCGAGGAGGACGACGAGGGTCCAGATGCCGAGGGCGGTTCCAAAGGGGAACCTGATCAGACTGAGAATGGCGACGACGATAGCGAAGATGCGGGCCCAGCGCGTGCGTTCCATGAGGCCCCACGCGGTGACCAGGGCTATTGCGGTGCGGCCGAGGATGGAGACCCACATCAAATGGAGAAAGGCTGGGCCGAACCAATCGGGCAGGGAGCCGTGCGACCAGGGACCGTGTTCCCAGTTGCCGAAGTGTTGAGCAAAGAATGGGCCCAGGACGGTGACCCCGACGATTCCTCTGAGCAGGGTATATCCCGCGTAGAAGAACCAGACGATGCTGAGGGCGCGAATTTTGCCGGCGTAGTTTTCGACTTGAAACTGGAGGCCCGGAATGGGGGGAATGACCTGGGCGGCCGGGCGGCCGCAGTTGGGGCACACCGGCTGAGCTGGGATTAATGCTTGACCGCATCCGCTGCAAAACATGGGCGCACCTCAAAAGGCCGTTCAGTGATGATTACGCACGGGAGGGGCGCGGGGTTCCATGAGAACAGTTGTCAGTTATCAGTTATCAGTTGTCAGTTTGCCGGTGGCCGGTTAGCGGCTGGCGGATTGGGTGTGCTTTTCCCAGCGCTCTTCGTGGCGGTCGTCACGGTAAACCAGGGCAGTGATGCGGCCTTGCGGATCGCGATCGAAGGTGAGGCGGACGAGGCTGGAGCCGTTGGGATAGAAGAAAACCGACGGGGTTTCAGGGGCCATTTCATCGATTTCGCCGACGCGGCTTTTCTCGTAGAGCTGATCACCCTGACGGAAGATGGTGATCTCCGGGCGGCCGTTGCGGTCGTGGTATTCGCCGGTGAGTGCATCGAGCGCGGCGATGGAGAGCTTGATGGCGGGCGGATGCAGGGGGATAACGCGGCGTTCGGCGAAGGCAGGCGGTTCCGGCTCGGGGATGGCGGGCAGACCTGGTGCCGAGGAGGGTCTGGATCCCTGCGAGGAGGATTTCTCGGCTGCGGATTCGGTGGCTTCAGCGCGATGGGCGAGGAGCCAGCGGGGAAGGTCCGGTTCGAGGTAAGCGCGGGTCCATGTATCGTGTTTGAGGCCCTGGAAGAGCCAGAGGCGGACGCGGCCACCGGCGGTTCTGAGGGCGTCGTACATCAGCTCGCTTTCGCGCGGAGGAACGACGTTGTCGTCGGTTCCATGGAAGAGCCAGACGGGAGTGCGGCCGAGGGCGCGGGCGTATTCCTCGGGAAGGGTGGAGGCCTGCTGCCAACGCTCAGGCGCATAGCTCCAGAAGATACCGCTGGAGATTATCGCTATGGCGGCCCATCGATGGGGATCGAGGCGGGCCAACTCCCATGCGCCATAACCGCCGAGGGAGATGCCGGTGAGATAAGTGCGTTCGGGATCGGCGTGGAATTCGGCCGATTCCTGATCGAGCGCGGCGGTGGCCATGGCGAGCATTTCGGGATCGGTCCAGTAGTTCACTTGAGGACACTGGGGCATGACGATGATGAAGGGCCAGCGTTCGGGGTGGTCGCGCACGGCCTGAGGCAGGCCGATTTGGGTTTGCCACATGCCCTCGGAGCCGCGTTCGCCACGGCCGTGGAGCGCAAGGATGATGGGCCATGGCTTGTGGTCGTCGCGGCGCCAGTCTTCCGGGAGGTAGACCTGGAAGCGGTATGTGGCGCCGTGCAGCTCGACTTTTCGATTCAGGAAGCCGGTCTCCTGCGGCGGCTCGGGATGGGCCTGGCGGGGCTTGGCCGCGACGGCGCGCGGCGCACTGGGCGCGAGCACCCAGGCGAGCGAGAGGCAAGCGGCCAGGAATCGGGAAATACGCGGCATCAAGGATTCTCAAGACGATTCTAGCCTTACCTGGGTTCAAAGTTGAGATGCTATCTTCGCCAATTGTGTTAGCTTTGTGAGTCCTTGAGGGTTTTCTTACGATTTGCGTGGAAGAATTAGAGTGATATGCAGACAGCATTGATGACGATACTTGAAACCGGAGACACGCTGGACCACTACCGCCTGGAGGCTACGGTTGCGCGCAGCGGGATGGCGACGCTTTACCGGGCGACGGACCTGAGGGATGGGAGACAGGTGGCGATCAAGGTTCCTCATGCGGAGATGGAGGCCGATCCAATCCTGGTGGAGCGTTTCCGGCGGGAGCAGGAGATTGGGCAGGAGCTGGACCATCCGGGGGTGGTGAAGACCTTTGATGGGGAGGATCGCAGCCGGCTCTACATGGTGATTGAGTGGGTGGACGGGCGGCTGCTGCGAACGGTCCTGAATGAAGCGCGGAAGCTGCCGATTGAGCGAGCGGTGAACTTTGCGCTGCAGATTTGCGATGCGCTGGATACGATGCACAAGCACGGGGTGGTGCACCGGGACCTTAAGCCCGAAAACGTAATGGTGGACGACGCGGACCGAATCAAGCTGATCGATTTTGGGATCGCGATGAAGGAAGACACGCGGCGGCTGACGTTTGCGGACATGTCGACCCTGGGGACGCCGGACTACATTTCTCCGGAGCAGGTGAAGGGCCAGCGCGGGGATCAGCGAAGCGATATCTACTCGCTGGGAATCATGCTGTACGAGATGCTGACGGGCGAGGTGCCGTTCAGCGGATCGAATCCGCTGGCGGTGATGAACGAGCGGTTGCTGAACGATCCGCAACCGGCACGGAAGCTGCGGCCGGAGATATCGGCGGAGTTGCAGGAGATTCTGAACCGGGCTCTGGAACGGGAGCCGCGGCACAGGTACCAGACGGCCGGCGAGATGGCATGGGAGCTGGAACACCAGGAACTGGTGGGGATTGACGACAGTGTGAGGAAACCGCTGCGGGCGCGGTTCCCGGTGGATAAGAAGAAGGCGTTGCTGTATGCGGGATTGGCGCTGGTGCCGGTGGTGCTGTTTGTGGTGATGCTGGTTTTGGCGGGACGGTGACGGTGCTTGTCAGCGAGCGAGTGCATCTTCCAAGTCTCGGAAGCGAGACGCTGCGACGGCGCCCATGGCGGGCTCTTCAGCCCACGGACTTGGAACTGTCCGCGGGGATCCCGGCTCTCCACCCCACGGACGAAGACCTGTCCGCGGGGACCCCGGCTCTCCACCCCGGTTCTGGGGCACCCCACGTCCGGGAATTTCAGAGGAAGGGATTGGCAACGCGGAGGTTTCCGAACCGCTGACCGTGCTGGAGGTCTTCAGTGAACAGGAAATCGCACTGCGCCTGAATTGCCGCGGAGACAATCAACGAGTCATACCACGACAGCCCGCGTTGGGATTGGAGGCTGAGAGCTTCCGCGTAGAGCGCCGGTGACGAATGCACAGTGAGCAAGGGGCGGAAGACCGTGGCCAGATATTGCTGCGCATCCGGTAAATGCATGGGCCGCGAGAATCGTCTCAGGGCGACATTGAAGAATTCCTGAACGACCTGATAGCTGACGATGCCCTTCTGGGTGGTTAGCGCCTTGCGGATCAACTGCGCGGCTTTTCCAGCTTTGCCGGCAGCGCTTTGGTCGAATGAGTACACGAATATATTTGTGTCCAGGAAGAATCTATCGCTCATTCAATTCGTCCCGCTATCGCTCATTCAATTCGTCCCTAGTGAAGGGCCGACCGGCATCGACGTGGCGCAATTGATTCATAAGCGCATCGAAACCCTGGGCGTCGCCAGCGCTCTGAGCAAAATGCGCGAGCCATTCGCGGAATGCGGCGTTGAGTGTCCGGCGCTGGCTGCGGGCGATGGAACGCGCGCGCTCGATCAAGTCCTCATCGGCGCTTAAGGTGATGTTCTTCATACGAATCTAGTGTACACGAGTTTCGTGTAAATCGCGATTGAGCACGATAAGGTTTCCCAGTTCTTCCGCTCGGCGGACGAGATATCCACTCCACGGACGAAGACCTGCCCCTTCACCCCAGCGGCTAAGACCCGTCGCCGGGGCACCCATCTTCGTGCAGAATCCAGCGGCAAGAACTCTAGCTCATGAATCCTAAATAGGGATTGGAGCCAAAGTTGCCGAAGTTTGGAAATACCTGGTTGACCTGGCCGTTGGACAGTCCAAACCACTGTGCGAGGGTTCCCGCGTATTGGTCTACCGCGGTGGTGGGAATCAGCCGGCCGGCTCCCACGTCGTTGGCCTGATTGACACCGATGACCGGATATTGACCGTACATATCCTGCCCCTGAACCGCGCCACCCACAACGAAGTGATGACTGCCCCAGCCATGGTCCGTGCCGTTGCTGTTGCAGGTCAGGGTCCGGCCAAAGTCAGAGGCCGTGAAGGTGGTTACCTGATTTCCCAGGCCAGCCGTCACCATGAGGCCGTCGAAATACTCAAGCGCCGCGCCAAGCTGGCTCAGGAGCTGCGCAATCTGTATGGCCTGGTTGTTGTGGGTATCGAAGCTGCCGAGCTGCACATAGAAGATCTGCCGAGTAACGCCGAGGTTGCTGGCTCCGCCGATGATTCTGGCAACGGTTTGCATGGAGATTGCGAGTTGGTTATCGGCGAGCTTATTGGACTGTGGATCGAGATATTGAGGGGGATTCGGAATTCCTCCTGGACCGGCCGGGAGCATTGCACTTGCCAGAGCCGCCTGAGCCTGGATGGAACGGTTGACGACGTTGCCGTACTCTTTGGCAAACAGGTTGCTTTCTTCGGCTGTGAAGATGGCGGAGAGCGGATTGGCCGACGGCGGCAAGCCGAACGGAGGCTGCGTTAATCCGTAGATCGGAATCGGTCCCGCCGAGGTGACATTC
>JBEKZG010000224.1:0-6291 GCA_049510095.1 Occallatibacter sp. | reverse complement strand
AACCGTCGCTTCCGGATCGACTGTCGACCTGGGCCCGCAGCCTGTCAGCGGCGGATCATGGAGCTGGACCGGTCCCAACGGATACACCTCCACCTCGCGCCAGATCAACGGAATCCCGCTCAGTGCCGGGACCGATGTCTACACCGCCACTTACACCAACACCAGCAGTTGCAATAGCACCGAAACCTTCAGCATCACCGTCAACTAACTGCTAAAAGGCCGGAGCAGGTCATTCAGCCTGCTCCGGCTTGCCGGAATCCCCCAATGGCGTGGTTGATATGCAAACCGCTCCGCTTCCAGGAATAACGGCCCCCCATCAAGCCTGCAAAACCTGTGCCAGCCCCTCAAAAGATACAGCAGCTTTCGCCATGGATGGTTGGTCCGTCACTACCAATCCTAGAGCGCTTTAAACCTATCCATTGAAATTCTGCGCATCTTGCGCAGGATGTTTTCGCGGTATGCCGATCGTTGGTGTTCACTGGCCTCCGGAAGCCCTTCAAAGACAGGTTAAACCTTTTGAAGTTACGCCCTTTGGGTTCCGGCTACGCCGGGTTAGGTAACAATGTATGCAATTCCTTCTAGCGAGACTCCGCGATATGCGCGCCCGGCAGCTACAATGGTGGTCGCCGACCTGCTCAATACCGCGTGGCGCATTCAGATCGAGATCGACGCTGTCCTTCCGATCGCACCAGCGGATGCAGCCCGGCCACTAACCGCTGACAACTCATAACTGTTCTCAAGGAAAACATCATGCCCAAGCTCTCCATCCGCGACATCGATTTAGCCAACAAGCGCGTCTTCATTCGCGTCGACTTCAACGTGCCCCTTACCGAAGACGGCAAGGAAATCACCGACGACACCCGCATTGTGGCCACGCTGCCCACCATCGTCTACGCCATCAAGCACAATGCGAAAGTCATCCTCGCCTCGCACCTCGGCCGTCCCAAGGGCAAGCCAAATCCAAAGTACTCGTTGCGTCCCGTAGTAGACCGTCTCCGCGAGCTCCTCGACAAGGAAATTGGCTCCTTCGAAAACGTAGCCTTCTCGCCCGACTGTGTCGGTGAAGTCGCCACTGAAATGGCGACCAAGCTTGAATGCTGCCAGGTGCTCCTGCTTGAAAACCTCCGCTTCCACGCCGAAGAAGAAGCCAACGACCCCGCCTTTTCCAAAGCCCTCGCCTCGCTCGCCGACGTTTACGTCAACGACGCCTTCGGCTCCGCCCACCGTGCCCACGCCTCCACGGAAGGCATCACCCACTTCCTCCAGCCCGCGGTTGCCGGCCTGCTGATGGAAAAGGAAATCACCTACCTCGGCAAGGCTCTCGAATCTCCCGAGAAGCCTTTCGTCGCCATCATCGGCGGCTCCAAAATTTCCGGTAAAATCGACGTCATCGACAATCTGCTCGACAAGGTCGATACCCTGGTGATCGTCGGCGGCATGGCCTACACATTTCAACGTGCCCTCGGCGTCGCCACCGGCAAATCCCTCGTCGAAGAAGACAAGATTGACATGGCAAAGTCCGCGCTTGAAAAAGCGAAAGCCAAAGGCGTCAATCTTCTATTACCCGTCGACAACATCCTCGCCGACAACTTCGCGCCCGACGCCAACACCCAAGAATGGGACACTTCTGTCGACTTCCCCGCCGATTGGCAGGGTCTCGACATCGGCCCCAAATCCATCGCCGCCATTGAATCCGTCGTTGCCACAGCAAAGACCATCGTCTGGAACGGCCCCGCCGGCGTCTTCGAGTTTCCCAGATTCGCTGTCGGCACCAACGCCATCGCGCACGCCGTTGCAGCCAACAAGAATGCCATCTCCATCATCGGCGGGGGCGACTCCGTTTCCGCCATCAACCAGGCCGGCGTAGCCGACCAGATCACCCACATCAGCACAGGTGGCGGCGCAAGCCTCGAATTCTTAGAAGGCAAAAAACTCCCCGGCGTGGAAGCGCTCACCGACAAGTAGACGGAATGACTGGGAGCTAATTTGAACGGATTAGCTCCCAGCTTCCCGGTATTCTCCGCATAGGAGCCTGACGACGGAAGAAGCATATTACTCATCTGGATCGGCACTTCTTTTACTTTTGGTCTTACTGCAAGAGCCCAAGATGCATTAAGAGTCCAAGATGCATTGAAAGATAATCCCGCCGTGATTGTTTCTGGCGCTCATCGCAATGCGAGGCCTGGATGCTCGTCGCACGGAGATTCTGTCAACGCGATAGCGAGATCTGCGGGATCCACTTCTCTTGCTCCGCATACCAAACTGCCGATGCGCCAACACCAACAGCCTGCAGCAGTGCAACCATGATCGCCCTTTTGCGGCCGCGACGCGGATCTATTTCATCTTCGCTTTTATCTTCCCCTTTATCTTCCTCAAGTCCGGCGATAGGCGCCTGTTCAGCAACTGGATTGCCGTAATACACCACCTCGATGCCGATGTTGTCGAGCCCCCCGGCCTGAAGGGCCAGATTGAGGAGCTCAGCGGCAGCCGCGCAGGCCTCGATCTCCGGATTCGTCATAACGTTGGCGATGGCTTGTTCCGGTACGAAACCCCACAGACCGTCGGTACACAGCAGGAGGCTATCCCCGGCTTCGAATTGCGCCTGACCAGCGCCAGCCACTGCTGGTAGCCGAATTGACGGCGCGCAATCTTTTTGTCGGTATTGTCCTGCGACGCGGGCTGGGTTCCGGACCGGTTCGCGACGAACTCCTTCTGATAGATGGATGCCTGGTAGCACCGCTTCCAGATTTCTGTGCGAGTGCTCTCTGGAACCGAAGTCATGCCGGAAAAAAGCATCTCCGGATTCAGGTCGGCCGGCTCATCAAGGGGCTTACCTGGCGACGCCGGGTTGAAGAACTGGATCGCGTCCGGAAAAGCCGGGCGGAAAAACCAGGGCGCCGGGCTTGGTGCCTTTGTCGCGCGAAACCATGATGAGATCGTCGAATTGATGGTAGACCTTCTTGCTGGGCTGGTGAATGGTGGTGATGATCGTCTTGCCGGTCTTGGAGAGGTGCTTGAGCAGGTCGACGACGGATTCGGCGTCGTAGGAACACAGGCCTCAGGTGGGCTCGTCGAGAAACAGAACAGGAGTGTCGACGATCAGTTCGAGTGCGATGTTGACACGCTTGCGTTGCCCGCCGCTGAGCGTCTTGTTTTCCGGGGAGCCAATAACGGTGTCGACCTTGTCGGGGATGTCAAGGTCGTCGAGCACTTTCTTAGTGCGCTTGGCGATTTCTTCCTCGCTCAGCTCTGTCCGCAACTTCGCCGAGAAGTACAGGACCTCGCGCACTGTGAGTTGGGGATGGACGACGTCGTCCTGCGGAACGTAGCCCATCGGCTGACGGGATCGATCGTAATAGCGGTAGAGATTGGCCCCGTTGAACAGCACCGTACCCTGAGAAGGCGGTGTGTAGCCGTTCGGGGCCTTGAGCAGGGTGGTTTTGCCCGCGCCGGCCGGTCCCATCAGTGCGACCAGCTCCGAGGGAAACACGGTAAGCGAAACGGAATCGAGCAGCCGTTTGCCATTGGGAGCGTGGACCACGAAGTTGTTCGCTTCGATGGTGACGTTTCCGTAGTAATCACGGCGCGCAAGTTCTCCGCTTTCGAGAAGCAGACTCCATCTCACTACGGACCGCAGGGGGGGTGAGCCCGCTTGCGGTGCGTCAGGGAGAGCTTCGCAGTTGCTACTTTCATGCTTCGGTGGCGGCGCTCGCTAAAGCTGTGCCAGATACCATGCGCCAGGCGATTATGCCGGAACCGGGCGGAGCTTATCCCGTCCACTTCCTCGAGGAAGCTGAAGAGGTCGTCTTCCCAGAGGATATTGAGTTCGCGACTGCGCACAGCTTCCCTCGCTCGGAAGGCGAATAGAGGAAGGTGTTGATGCGCGCCTACGCCCAGCGTGTACTCTGCAAGAACCTGAACCAGAAGATTGAAAAGTCAGACGCGATTCCCGCGTTTGTCCGCCCAATGGCACAGTCGATTCTCAACCAGGACGGAGGCATTCTAGTGGCCTACGACCGCGCCATACGAGTGGTGGTTACATAGAGCGGCGACCTGGACAAGAACGCGCTGAAGCTGGCCGAGCAGGCCAAGGCGGTGGATATTCCCTCTTCGGCCACGGACTTGGTCTCCGGTTTCCTTGATCAGAACGGCTTCATAGTACCGCAGTGTTACAAAGCTGAAGTCTGATTGGGACATGATGATTCCTGCCAATGTTTTCGCGGTTTGCAGCATGTGACGTTCCATCTCTGTTAACTCTCCCGATTCGGCGCAACGTGCTGATTCGACAAAACGTGAAAGCTTGTAACATTGCAGTAATGGATAACCCGGCGCAAACAGTGCGGCAGAATGGTGAGTTTTTCGGAGCGTATCGCAGCCTTGGGCAGGGAGGAATTCCTTCCGAGGCGATGAAGGCCTTCATCGGTTCGGCTCATGTGGGCACGGTCGGAAACCAGGCTCGGACGTTTGCACAGTTGCGGCGGCTGGGTCCGGAAGAGCGTGGCGATGGTGGCGGGGACCAAGCCGGCAGCCGGTTCGGTCGACCCCGGCACCTGGTGGGTGGGTGCCCACCCCTTTACGGTCCTGGGCTACGATGAATCGACTCAGACTGTGAGTCTGCGCAATCCATGGGAAGGTCGTCCCGCTCCCGACGGGCCGTTCAGCCTGCCCGTGGCTGTCTTTCTCGCGGACTTTGATTCCTATGCCGCCTCTCCACGACGCAAGCAGGCAGTTTGCCGCTTTTGAAGGTCGAAGCGTCCGGTGCCCGCAGCGCCTCATCTACTCCCATAGACACTTCGTTAACCGAGAGACTTCGTTATAAGATTACGTTCGTTGGCTTGGAGCTACGAATCCCGGCCGTTCAATGAGTGCTGCAACTATAGAGCGATCAGGCCGAAAGTTGACGGTTGGAATCGTTTGGGAGAGATCAATGCGCGTCGGCTTGTTTACACGCGAATACCCACCGGAAGTTTACGGCGGAGCCGGAGTCCACGTCGATTATCTTAGCCGTGAGCTTGCAAAAGAGATTGAGGTCGAAGTCCATTGCTGGGGTCGTCAGCATTCCAATCAGGCAAACCTTCATGTCCGCGGCGCGGAACCATGGAGTGAGATTACCCAGGGCACGGAAGGTAAATTCAAGGGCGCGCTGGAAGCGCTCAGTCTGAACCTGACCCAGATCAAGGCGCTTCAGGGCATCGACATCGTCCATACGCATACGTGGTACGTGTCGATGGCCGGTTATCTCGCCAAAAAGCTGTATGGTGTGCCATTTGTACTCACCACGCATTCGCTGGAACCGTTGCGCGCCTGGAAGGCTGAGCAGCTGGGAAGCGGTTACGCCATGAGCTCATGGATGGAGCTTACCGCCATCATGGATGCCGACGCCATCGTCGCGGTTTCGCAAGGCACAAAAGAAGACATCCTCCGCGCCTACCCGCAGGTGAACCCGCAGCGCATTCAGGTCATCTACAACGGCATCGATCTGGCCGAGTATCAGCAAACCAGAAACACCCAGGCGCTAATCGATTATGGCGTAGACCCCGCTGTTCCTTACGTTCTTTTCGTAGGCCGCATCACCCGCCAGAAAGGTGTTACCCATCTCGTCGACGCCATCCGCTACCTGCCGCCCGACACACAGGTAGTTCTCTGCGCCGGTGCTCCTGACACTCCCGAGATTGCGGCCGAACTGCGCCAGAAAGTTGAAGACGCCAGACAGCATCATCCACGCATCGTATGGATCGAAAAAATGGTCACCAAACCGGAAGCGATTCAGCTCTACAGCAACGCCCGCGTCTTCTGTTGTCCCTCGGTCTACGAGCCCTTCGGCATCATCAATCTTGAAGCCATGGCCTGCCGCGCACCAGTAGTCGCCAGCGCAACGGGAGGCATCAAAGAGGTCGTAGTCGACGGAGAGACGGGATATCTGGTGCCCTTCGATCAGGATCCTCAAACAAGCTTTCCCACCAACCCGGAGAAATTCGCGCGCGATCTGGCGTCCGGCATTCAGCAGCTACTGGACGATCAGGAAAAGTGCCGCAGATTTGGCGATGCGGGAAGGCGGCGCGTGGAGAGCATCTTCAGTTGGACAGCAATAGCCCGCCAGACCATTCAGCTCTACGAGAGCTTAATTGATAAACGCGGCGCAGACTAAGAATCGTTGACTCTGGCACGGAAACAATTACAACGGCAACCGGAAATAGTTAAACCGGAAGGAACAGGAAACGAAAATGGCAGCACCTCAAGCAGATGGACGCAAGCGCGTTGTGATTGAAGACGTTTCGCCGATGATCGATG
>JBEKZG010000223.1:0-6324 GCA_049510095.1 Occallatibacter sp. | reverse complement strand
CCGTTTGTTGTGATCCCGAAAAAATAAGGTTGGATGCAGACCCCGAGCTTCGAATTCGAGTGTAGGGCTCATGCTTCCCCAGGTCCAGAGAACGGTGCCTGGGTACCCAACGAGTCGAGCGTCAGGGCCGGGTGGCAGAGACGATGTAGTAGGCCATGGGGCCGATGGGGTAGCCGACGAAGGGAAGCAGGATGGGCGCGAGGACGTTGTTCCAGCGGGCGCGCGTCATTTTGCGATTGCCGAAGACGACGGAACCGAGCAGGAATTTGAGCGTGACCCATGGGACGTGGAAGACAGAGGGTATGAGCCGTGCCACGCATTGCTCGACGACGACTTCGCGGAAGCCGATGCGTTCCATTTCGCGTGTGAAGGCGTCGATGTGGCCGAAAGTGTCGATTGCCCAGCAGTCACAGAGCTTGCGATAGATGCGCTGCTGCGGGCCCCGCAGCTTGCCGGGGGCGAGGAACCCGTCGGCCACGGCGATGCGGCCGCCGGGGCGCAGGAGGCGATGGGCTTCCTGCAAGAACGCGGATTTGTTTGCGCCGTGGGCGTAACAACTGCTCTCGATGGCGTAGACGGCGTCGAAGGAACCCGATGAAAATTCTGTGTTTTCGTAGTCGCCGAGGGCGAGAGCGATGCGGTTGGCTTGGGGACAGGACTGATTGAGCAGTCGGCCCTGATCAAGCTGCCAGGGGACGAGAGTGATGCCGTGGAGTTCCGCATGGGGAAGACGGCCGGCGAAGTTGCGCAGGGTGGCGCCGAGGCCGCAGCCCATATCGAGAATGCGAGAGAGCGGAGAGGCGTCGTAGATTTGGAGACGGCGGAGGATTTCTACATTCATTTGCTCGAGCATGGCTTCGCGATGGAAGGGGTTCATGCCCTGGCGGAAGAAGCCGAAGTGCATGTTGAAGCGAGGACTCCATGCGGCGTAATCGGGGCCGGCTTCCTCGTAGTAGCGCTGGAAGCTGGCGCGATCTTCGGCGGTGTGCGCGAGTGGGACAACGAGAGCTTCGGGCATCAGTCGAGCCTCCTGCGGCGGGGTTTGGAGAGGATGCGGGTGATTCCGCTGCCGAGGCGGAGAAGGGAGCGGAGACTGTCGCGCGGAAGCATTTTGATCTGGCTGTACCAGCCGAGCAGGTCTTCGACAAATAGCTGCATGGCGGCGATACGGGCGGCGATTGCGGGCTGAGCGGGGCGCTCGGTTCGGGCGTCAAGGGCGCAACGGCGCAGCATGGTGAGGGTGGGCAGGATTTCACGCTCGACGCGCTGCTCGACGACGGTGAGGAAGAGGGTCCAGACGTCGGCGGAGGTGGAGAAGAAGTCACGGCGGTCGCCGAAGCGGCTGTCGGTTTGGACGAGGTTCCAGTTTTGCAATTCCTTGAGGCTGGTGCTGATGTTGGAGCGGGCGACGGAGAGGGTGTCGGCGATTTCCTCGGCGGTGAGCGGCTCCGGGGAGAGGTAGAGCAGGGCGTGGACCTGGGCGACGGTGCGGTTGACGCCCCAGCGTGCGCCCATTTCTCCCCAATGGAGGATGAACTGGCGGGAAGAGCCGGAGAGCGTCATGTGCCTATTGTATCAGATATTTCTGTAGTAACAGAAATTACGGAAATTAGGAAAACCTCAACGACCGGCGGACAACGAATATAAATCATCAGTTCTCGATCGCGATGCCGGGCCTTGCGGGATCTTCCAGGTGCACACGTTTGGCTCCGATAACCACGATAACCTCCGTCGTTTTGGCAAAGGCATCCGTTGAACCGACCGAGAACGTAAATCGATAAAAATCGTCCTCAATTGGTTTTGCTTCCAGATCATTGATATAGTCGTTCGGAATTGGCCCGATTGGGTCGAACTGGATGGATCGAGCGTCAGTGAAGACGGACAGACCGTCCACAATGTTCTCGTCGTTGTAATGTTCCCACCGTCCCGAGGCACTTCGTACCCTTGAAATCTCGTCAACTTGGATCAACACTCGGCTGCCCCATCCGTCAATCGTGATGGACTTGCAAGCGCGGTCACCCAGGTAGATTGTCTTCAGAAACTCTGTCGGTAGCATGAATTCCTTTCCGCCTAATTCATTGGCCGACCTGGAGGGCCGAGGTTTCAAGAGCGAGGCCTTGGGACCCAAATGTCTGGCTGAAATTGAGTTTAAAGAACAAGAGCAAAGGCAACCGCAGATCCTTCGACTCACCACCCCCAGGCTGAAAAGCGCCTGGGGCCCCGTTCGCTCAGGATGACATTCTCGATGTAGACATGCGTGAATTGTGAATGCAATTTTACATTGAGACGGAGGGCATTTCAGCTGATGGGCTGGGGATGTTGGATACTGATAAAGGCTTAAATGGAGGTTTTTCAAGATATGACGAAGTGTTCGACGGATGGATTGATGGGCGGTGCGGTGACGGGGAAGCCGGTGACGGAATGTCAGGATCTGAACGAGGTGTTTTTATCGTCTCTTCCGGCTTTCGGCGGGGCTTACCTGCGGCGCGTGTATGACGCTTTGCGGGCGGTGATCGAGAAGCGGATTCCGCTTGTGGTTACGTGCGCAGGGCCGATCACCGTTTCCGATCAGCACCGCGCTTGGCTGATTCCGCTGATCAAGGCTGCGAACACTGCGTACATCACGGTGACTGACGCGATTTGCTATCACGACGGACATGATTGTTTGCGAAAGACGGATGAGCGGCCGATTCGCGAGGTGAATATGTGGGGCGACGATGGTGCGCTGCGTGAGGGCGGCGTGATTCGCGTGGCCGATACCGGGTTCGATGAGCAGGTGCTGTTCGACCAGGACGCTGTGGCTACCGAGATATTGCAGAGGCCCGAGTTCCAGAAGAAGATGACGACGACCGAGCGGAACTATCTGCTTGGGAAGCAGTTTGCCGAACGGGAAAAAGCGCTGGGGATTAAGCCGGGGCTGCTGAGCACTTGCGCTGAGCTTGAATTGCCGGTGTTTATTGGAGCGCCCGCCGATGGCAGCCTGTTTCTGAATTCAGTGAAGCTGTGGGCGCTGGCGCGGATGGGCAAGATTCGCTATGGCTTCGATTACGATCTGCACGAAGATGTGTTTGAAAGCTGCGCCTACCATCACTGGGGATTGTTCGACTCGGAAGCGAAGTCGTTTGCGATTCTGATTCTGGGGGGCGGGGTGCCGAAGAATTACTCGCTGCAGCCGGAGCCGACGCTGTCGCAGATATTCTTCCTTGAGAACATTCGGGGTTACGATTACGACGTTCAGATTGTTTCCTCACCGGTGACGGATGGCAGTTTGTCGTCGTGCCCGCCGGCTGAAGCGGTGTCGTGGGGCAAGGTGAATCCGGACACTTATACGACGCAGACGGTGAGCATGCAGGGCGACTATTCGTCTTACATGCCCTTCATTGTGCGCGCGCTGGTGGGGAAAGAACTACTGCACCATCCGCCGGAACCGCTGCGGCTTTATGGCAAACGCGAAGATCTGAAGAGCAGGCTGCTGGCGAAGATTGGCAACGATGAGGAAGCGATGAAGGCAATCATGGGGACGCTTTCGCTTCCCGCGGTGCTGAAGGTTTAGGCCCTGCGGCCACCTGCTGGGGCCAATCGCTCGCGGGAGGCTCGCAATGGCTTAATGCCCTCCCTCCCTCCCTTGTGCTAGAAAGAAGGCCGGCCAGAGGGTACCCCGGCGGGGCGCGCCAGGTCCGAAGACCAGGCCCCTTGGGCTCTGCTCAGGGCAAGTTCTGGGGCACCAAGCTATTCGGAGATTCCGGTGGTAAAACAACGCCAGACTGTGTCGTCAGGGAAGAGGAGATCGTATTCCTGATTGAACTGAGATCCGTCCGAATTATGGACGTCTTTGATGAGCTTGGCCGAATAATCGCCGGGGGCGAAAAGCATAAGCGTTCTCTTGAAATTGACCGCGGTTCCCGATAACTCGATTTTCTTTCCGTTCAGAATTGAATTCACATACAGGATGTTGCTGCAGAGGCCATTTACGCATTCGGCCTTCAGGTGCGATGCGGAAATATGCACCTTGACGACGTAATCTGCCGGGTTGGGTTTATCCGCGGCTCGCACCGATGTTGAGCAGAACACCAGGAATAAAACAGCAACGAACTTCTTCATCAGTCACCTCGATTTCGGATCGATACAGTGTGCATTGTATGGGAACCCGCATGATGTTCTGTGCGATTCTGAAGGCGCTGCGCCGCCGAAACGTGAGCCAGATCACTTTGCGTGGACGTTTTTGAGGGGCAAGGCGGATAAGTGGGGTGATTTCACTCCCACGAAGCGGGGGTAAATGTTCAGATTTGCCTCAGAAGTGTGAACCGTGTCACATACGGCGAGATAGCTAGCGGCATATCACCTATAGCTGTGCTGTATCGGCCGTTGAACGGCCACGGAGCAGAACGATGAACAAGCAACTTAGAAATGCAACTTTCATTCTTCTAGCCATAGTTTTTTCGGGAAGCGCGTATGCGCAGATTCCCGGCGCCGACACCTACAAAGCGAAGTGCGCGATGTGCCATGGCGCAGACGGACTGGCCACTACCCCGACAGCGAAGAACTTCAAGGTTCTCTCGTTCAAGGATCCGTCGCAGGTGAAGCTGACCGACGCGCAGTTGATCGCTTCGACCACGAACGGAAAAGGCAAGATGCCCGCTTACAAGGACAAGCTGACCGGCGCCCAGATCAAGGACGTGATTGGATACATTCGCTCGCTTCAGAAGTAGGGAGCCCACGAAGCAAATCCTGACCGTATTCGGTGATCCGGGAGAGGAAGGCCGCGGAGCCTAGTCCGCCGGATCTCTGAGTGGGGCAGAGGATTGCCGGGAGACAACATGAAAGCCGTCTTTTCTTTTGCGCCAGGCTTCTTGGCGTGTTTGCTTTGGACAGCCGCTGGGCCAGCGTTTGCGCAAGCAACAGACTGCCTGTCATGCCACGGGGATGCGGGAATGCAGGATGGTTCCGGACACAGCATCAGTGTGGATGGACAAAAGTTCCACGCGAGCATTCACGGCAGCCTGGAGTGCGGCAATTGCCATGCGGATATCAAGGAATATCCGCATCCGGACCATGTAGCGCCGGTGCAATGCGCAACGTGTCATGCGGACGAAGCGTCGGGCCTGGCGGGAAGCGTTCACGCTAATGGCGCCGATCATCCATGCACAAGCTGCCACGGCGACGCGCACTCGATCTATCCAAAGAGCGATCCGAAGTCGGCGGTTTATCCGCTGAATGTTCCGAAGACGTGCGGGACTTGTCATAGTAATGACGGAATGGGGCAGAAGCACGGGCTGCCGAGCATCTATCCCGCGTACATTGACTCGATTCACGGTTTCGCGCTGAGCAAGGAAGGGTTGCTGGTGGCGGCGAACTGCCAGACCTGCCACGGTTCGCATCACATTCTGAGCCATAAGGATCCGAAGAGCGCGACGTATAAGGCCAATGTTCCGGACACATGCGGAAAGTGCCACGCGGGCATCACGGCGGACTATGAGCAGGGCGTACACGGCAAGGCTGTTGCGGCGGGGAAGAAGGACGCGCCGGTATGCTCGGACTGCCACAATGCGCATGCGATTGTGCAGCCGACGGAAGCCGCATTCCGGACGCAGTCGACGCCGATCTGCGGATCGTGCCACAAAGAGAAGTTTTCGACTTACCGGGACACTTTCCACTCACAGCTTGGCTCGCTGGGCGGCTACGTGGAAACGGCGCGCTGCTGGGACTGCCACGGGGCACACGAGATTCTGCCTGCATCCGATCCGCGTTCGCCGGTGAATAAGGCGAACCTGGTGAAGACGTGCGGCCGGTGCCATGCGGGCGCCAACGCGAGCTTTGTGCAGTATCAACCGCACGCCAATGCGCATAACCGGAAGCTGAATCCGGCCCTTTACTTTATTGGGCTATTCATGAATCTGCTGTTGGTGAGCGTGCTTACTTTTTTCCTGATACATACC
The DNA here is from genome assembly GCA_049510095.1 of Occallatibacter sp. Classification (GTDB taxonomy): domain Bacteria; phylum Acidobacteriota; class Terriglobia; order Terriglobales; family Acidobacteriaceae; genus Telmatobacter. Next base: position 388 of record JBEKZG010000223.1, on the reverse strand, counting down.
GTCCTGTGGCTGATTCGCCAGCGCCTTGAACAGGTGAAGAGAAAGTCGACTGAGGGAGGGGATCATGCCTGATAAGGATCTAGCGGCGGTTGTGAGCACGGAAAACGAGGCCGGGAAAGGGCGATATATATCGCGGTTCACGGCGGCGCAGAGATGGATGCACGGGGTGCTGTTCAGCACGTTTCTGGTCCTGGCGGCGACGGGGCTGCCGATGCGTTTCAGCCAGAGTTTATGGGCGCGGAAGTTTGCCTCCGGAGTGGGTGGTTTCGGCGCGATCATCTTCTTTCACAAGCTATGCGCACTGGTGCTGACGGTGACATTTCTCCTTCATCTGAAGGACATTTTCCAGCGCGGGATTGTGAACCGGGAGAAAGGAATCTTCTGGGGT
>JBEKZG010000222.1:0-6351 GCA_049510095.1 Occallatibacter sp. | reverse complement strand
AGTATCATTCCAACTTATAGCGAACTTACACCGGAGAGGGCGGCTGCAATGCGCGCCAGAGTTGCGCCAGCGCTTCGATGGGCAGTGCCTCCGCGCGCGCCTGCGCATCGATTCCAGATTGCTTGAGTGCGGCACTCACAACCGCAGGGGCGAACTGGGCCGCGCGCAGATTGTTGGCTAACGTCTTGCGTTTTTGAGCAAAAGCCTTGCGCACGAAGGGGAGAAAGCTTGCTTCATCCAGTGCCAGTTCTTCGAATCGGGGCGCAAACCGCCAACGGAAGACGATGGAGTGCACGTCAGGCGGCGGCGAAAAAGCGTCAGGCGGCAATGTGAAGAGTTTCTCTGCCGGTCCGTGCATTTGCACGGTTACAGATAGCAAGCCGTAATCGCGCGAGCCTGGTTGCGCCGTTACGCGGTCAGCCACTTCACGCTGCACCATCAGCACGGCGCGGTCGAGAAACGCGTGACTGGCGGCGAGCTTCAACAGAATCTGCGAGGTAATGTAGTAAGGCAGATTCCCGGCCACGGCCAGACGCTGTCCCGCGGCAGCCGAGGCCGCGGCAAAATCAAATTGCAGCACGTCTTGTTCGACAACAGTGATGTTCGCATTGCTCTCAGACATGAGCCTTGCCCGAAGGTGAGCAGCCAGCTCCGGGTCGAGCTCCACCGCAACAACTTTGGCCGCGCGCGCGGCCAGGGCGCTGGTAATGGCGCCCTCACCGGGACCAATCTCAATCACCGTCCGCTGTGAAAGGTCACCTAACGACGCGGCAATCCGTTCGACGGCTTGTGCGTCGTTCAAGAAATTCTGTCCGAGCCTGGGTTTGATAGCCATGGGCTCTCTTGATGGTAGTTGAGGAAGGTAAGTTAAGGGCCGAGTTTCAGATTCGAGTGTGATCGACTCATTATTCGACCCTCAGCACCAGCTTTCCGAAATGGCCTCCCTCCTCGATGCGTTTGAGCGCTTCTCTCGCCAGGGAGTAGTGAGCCACTTCGCAAACCGGGCGCAGATTCGCCAGGCTGATGGCCTTGTTCAACTCAATAAAATCCTTCCGCGACCCGACATAGATACCCTGGATTCGAGCCTGCTTGTGCAGGACGGAGGCAATGGGAAAAGAAACCGGGTCCGCTGGGCCGGTAAGCACGCCGACCAGCGACACAACTCCACCTGTACGCAGAGCACGCAGTGAGCGGGTCAGGGTTCCCGCTCCGCCCACGTCGACAACCAGGTCGACGCCCTCGCCGCCTGTCTGCTCCAGCGCCCAGAGGTCCCATGCGGGCTCGTCCTCGTAGTTAAGGAAAGCATCCAGACCCAGTTTGGACGCGCGCTCCAGCTTCTCATTGCTCGAGGAAATGCCCAGAATCCGAGCGCCGCGCAGGCGTGCAAGCTGGATGGCGAAAATGGACACGCCTCCCGTTCCCTGAATCAGCACCGAATCTCCGGGTTTGACGTTTCCCGCGGCCAAGGCGTTCCAGGCTGTGACCGCGGCGCAAGGCAGCGTGGCCGCCTCTTCAAAGCTGAGATATTCCGGCAGGTTTACCAGGCCGCTTTGTTTCACCACTATATATTCGGCCAAGGTTCCGTCGATGTCGCCACCCAGAGCGCCACGAGCCCTGATCGGGGTCAGCGGACCTTCCAGCCAGTTCTGCATAAAAATCGCGACAACCCGATCGCCGGGTTTCCACGCTGTTACGCCAGCACCAACCGCCTCCACCTCGCCCGCTCCGTCCGAGCAGGGAATCCTTGGAAGCTTCAGTTTTGGGTTGTAGTGTCCTTTCACGATCAGCAAATCGCGATAGTTCAAAGAAATCGCGCGCATCTTTACCAGCACTTCGCCGGGGCCAGGCTGGGGCGTAGGCCGTTCTACAAACTCTAAAGAATCAACGCCGAACGAAGAAACCTGCCATGCCAGCATTCACCAATCCTCCACTCTCCGGCGTTCTCAGTCCCACTTCGCGCGTTCGTGAGCAGCCAAAGGCCCGTAGAATGAAGATAGGTCTCGTGGTTGGGAAAGTAAATCCGTGGAGGAGCAGATGGCGAACACCCTGCAGCAACCGGAGGTAGAGCCCGGCACCGGCTTTGTCAGCGAGGATGCTCGACGCCTCGCAGACAAGCGCCGCAGCGAACGCGAGCGTCAAAAGCAGGCTTTGAATTTGCAACGGGAGAACATTCTCTCCCAGCGCACCTCGAACCCGGTTCGGCGCGTCGCCCTTGAGGCGGCTCTGGAACAGATCGAAGCACAGATTGCAGCAATGAATTAGGGTTCGTTTCCAAGAGGGTCGCGGTTCGTCTAAAATTCGGCACCGCCTTGCAGGCTCACGCCGCCCCGGCTGTTCGCGTCCTAGGGTGGTGCCCCTAGTTATTCTTTACAACCATGTACTTGGAAGGGCATCCCTCAGCGGCTAAAGCCGTGTTCATTCTTGAGCCCTTTACGGCACGACTAAAGTCGTGCCCTTTCAAAGCGCGGCCCGAGCTCTTATGCGGGACAGGAAACTAGCCTTTGCGGTTAAACAGCAGCGAATTAGCCTGGTCAATCGTCGTCAGCACCACCCGTGCGATATTGACATGCGCGGGCCGGCTCACCGCCCAGACAATGGCATCCGCCACGTCTTCCGGGCTCAGCGGTGTTACGTCTTTATAGACTTTGGCAGCCTTTTCGGCATCGCCGTGAAACCTCACCAGGCTGAAATCGGTCTCCACCATCCCCGGATCGATGCTCGTCACCCGCACAGGCGTCCCCAGTACATCCTGGCGAAGCCCGTCGTTCACCGCACGTTCCGCCGCCTTGGTGGCGCAATAGACCGCGCCATTCGGATAAGTCATTTCGCCGGCGGTCGATCCCATATTCACCACGTGTCCCCGGCCGCGCACCACCATCCCAGGCACCACCGCGCGCGTGACGTAGAGCAGTCCCTTTACGTTGGTGTCGATCATCTCGTCCCAGTCTTCGATTCTGCCCATGTAGAGCTTGTCGAGCCCCCGGCTAAGACCGGCATTGTTGACCAGCACGTCGATCGCCGCCCACTCCTCAGGAATCTCGTCGATCGTCCTCTGTACTGCCCGGGAGTCGCGCACATCCAGATTGATGGAATGGACTGCCGCAGCGCCACGCTCCAGCGCCAGAGAGGCCACTTGGGCCAGTTTCCCCACGCGCCGTGCGGCCAGCAAAAGCCGCGCGCCTTCCGCTGCAAACGCAAGCGCTGTCGCCGCGCCAATTCCCGCGCTGGCACCGGTGATGAGAACAATTTTCCCCTTAAGGCCCATGCCTCCATCCTAACCAAGGCTCGGGAAAATTCGAAGTGCCGCCGCGCACATCCCAATGTGAAGAGTACTTTTGCGCCCTGCTTCGCCGCAGCACCCCTGCGCGGCACCCATCGACATTCCTTCATTACCCGATTGCTAAACTGAACCTGTGACGATTCTCGAAGTCATCATTCTCGCCATCATTCAGGGACTCGCCGAATTGCTGCCCATCTCCAGTTCCGCTCACGTTGTTGTGGCCGAAAAGCTCATGGGGCTGGACCCATCGTCGCCTCAGATGACTCTTCTGCTGGTCATGCTCCATACCGGGACCATGTTTGCCGTCATTGTTTACTTCTGGAAGACGTGGAAACGGGCTTTCTTCTCAGATGGCTGGGCCTTTCGGCGCTTCGTCGTCCTTATCGTCTGGGCCTCGGTGCTGACTGGAATTGTTGGAGAAGTACTCAAAAGGATCATTGAGAAAACCCTCTTTCGCGGAGCGGAAAAGGCGGAGATCGAGCAGCTCTTCAGCCATCTTGAACTGATTGCGCCCGCGCTGGCTGCGGCCGGCCTGCTTATCCTGATCGCCGGCATCGTGGAACGGCGGCAAAGCGGAAAAATCCGCCTCGCGGCCATATCACCCCGGCTCGCGCCAGCAGCACTGACTCCGGAGTCTCGCCGGTCGACGGCTCGGGAAGTCCATCGTCTTCCAAATCGAATGAAACCGAAGCTTTCAAACCCGATTGGGAAGTGAGGAAGGGATTGCGCAGAATCTGGCAGATCCAGGCATGGAAGCTGGTTCCCTGGCGAAACAACGAAGACCCTTTCAGTGCCTTCATGAAGGTTTCCTGCACCAGGTCTTCTGCCGAGGCGCGATCCTGAGCGAGCCACACGGAGAGGTTGAAGAGCCTGGCAAAATGCGGCATTGCCAACTCTTCAAACGATCCGGTATCGCCTGTATGATCGGACACTGCGGGGTCAGTTTACCTCACGCACCGAGTCGGGCATCTCTACCTCGTCCTGCCTTCCCAACGGAAGATCTGCTTCACATTGTTTAGAACATGAACAGGCGCGGTTTATTCCGTCGATGCCGAAGATTCTTCATTTCCCGCTGTACTCGATGGCATTCGTGGGATGAGGCTTCACGGGAAAACCACGGACATAGTTTATGAGCGGAGTGAGCGGCGGTCTGGGGCTGCCGGCTAACGGAATCCAATGAATGGAGGCAACAGTCCCAAACTCGATGGCCGGCTTTTATTGCTGCGCAGCGACTAACTGGTGGGCAATGGCAAACAGAGCCAGTTCCAAGCGGGTGGACACGCCGGTCTTGTCGAAGATATTGGAGAGGTGTCGCTTGACTGTCTCCTCGCTTAGAGAGAATTGCTTCGCGATGTCGCGGTTGCTGCACCCTTCCACAATGCAGCCTACGACTTCAAGCTCGCGCGGGGTGAGCCCGTAGGTTTTGCGCTGCGGCATGACTGCCTGCTGCATCAAGTCGTGAAGAGCGGAAACGAGGTTAACCACGCGCTTACCGCCGATCCAGTAGTCGCCGCCGAAAACGGTGCGGATGGCGGTCTGCAGGTGGCCGGCGAGCGCATCCTTCAACACGATTCCGCGCGCACCGATGTGCAGCGCCTCAATGATTTGCTGGGTGGTGACCGTGGAGGTTAGCAGCAGGACCTTCACGGTGGGCGTGCCGTTCATGATGGCGCGCATGGCCTCAAGGCCTGGCAGGCGTGGCATCTGCAGGTCGAGAAGAAGAATGTCAGGCTGGAGTTCGAGGGTTTCAGTGATTGCTTCGTCGCCGTCGGATGCCTCGCCTACGACGTCAAAGCCACCCTCTTCCGTGAGCATGTTGCGCACGCCGATGCGGACCACCGGGTGGTCGTCCGCGATTACGATTCTGATTGGTCGATCCACGTTAGCGCGTCTACCTCCGCCAGCGAGTTTTTATTTTACTGTTCAAGCAACAGAAGCATTGTTTGCACCGCGTTGCCTATGCCGGAAACTCTGCCTCCAGCATACGCTGAAGAGAGGCGGCGGCGGTGCGCAAATCCTGGAGGAGTGGAGAATTGTTATCCAGATGGTTACCGTTGGCGCTCATTGGGGTGCTGTTGGCTTCGAGCGCGCCGTTTTCCAGGAGGGCTCCGAGGGCGGCGGCCTGCAGAGCTCCGGCCATGGAGCAGCCCCCTTTGATGGAGTGGCCGATGCGGCGAATTTCGGCGGTATCGCCATTGGTGAGGGCCACTTGAATGGCAGCCTCGCGCTTGACGAGGTCGGCGACGATGGCGGCGTAGATCTGGCGGACCGCGGCGTCGGGCATGAGCTCGCGCAACTGGGCGAGGGTCTCAGGATTGACGACCGGTTCAGCGGGTCTGGGGACGGGCGGAAGGGGCGGAGCGTTCTCGATGTGGTCTTCCAGCAGACGGGTTAAAGCCTCAGGAGCAAAGGGCTTGAGCAGGAAACCGTCGCAGGCGGCGACAACTTCAGGAGGCGGATTGCTACCGCTGATGGCGTAAAGGGCGGCCTGACTGTGGGCGCGGAGCTGATCGATGAGTTTTAAGCCGCTGATTCCAGGCATCTGCGCATCCATCAGAATTACGGCCGCAGCGGAGGCTTCGCCGGCCAGAAGCTTGAGCGCAGCGTCTCCGCCCGCGGCTGTGTGGACCGAGTAGCCGCTCATGGTCAGGACGGTCGCCATGACCTCGCGGCTCACCATGTCGTCATCGATCAAGAGCACGGTGGGAAGATCCTGCGTTGCGTCGAGCTTGAACATAAGTCTAGTTTGCCACCGATGGGACGGTAACCGGGGGAAAATGTTGGGTTTGGAGGGAAAAAGACAGGGATCGGGGATCAGGGAACAGGGAATAGGGATTAGACCGGGGACCGGAGGCCTAGGGACCAAGGGACTGAGGGACCGGGGACTTTGGGGCACTGGATTGCTGCGTGGGGATGGGGTTATCGATTGGTAACATCATGGGCTTGATGCCGGATGCGGAATGTTGGCGTGGATGGTTATACAAATGCGGTTTTGTTGGCTCAGGTGGTAGCGCCGGGGGCCCGGATGTTGGTCCAGATGGTAATGAAAAGCCGAATGATCAACCTAAGAA
>JBEKZG010000221.1:0-6353 GCA_049510095.1 Occallatibacter sp. | reverse complement strand
CTGAGCAATCGGATGACTCCGACGTCTTCGGGTATCACTTTGAGGCCGGATCGCTCGCCGTCAATCAGTTCCATGTCCGCGCCGGCAAAATCGTCGACCGCCGCGAGTTTTTCTGGGATGAACTGCCGGATCTGCTGGAAACTTCCGCTGCGGAGTCGTCAGATGAACAACACACTCCGGGTGCCCTTGAGCCTGTCCTGAGTTCGCCGAAAGCCTGCCCTGAGCCTGTCGAAGGGGATCCCGATTCTGGGACATGGGAGACGACAAAGGCCGACCCTGGAACCCAGGCTTTGAAAGGGCACGACTTCAGTCGTGCCGAAAACGCCCCAACGAACGACGGGGCTGGTAGTGATGGGCTTCAGCCCATTCATTCATCCCCTGAGGGAAAGTCTGAGTCGATGTTTCACGCAGGCTCCGTTTTCAGCGCCCTCCTCAAGCAGCTTTACATCGATCAGCACTACGTTCCACGCGCCATCCTCGTCCCCGTCGAATTCGATGACCGCGAAACTCTGGCCAATCTGCTTACGGCCCGTACCGGCCATCGAATCGAAATCGCCGTCCCCCAGCGCGGCGAAAAACGCTCTCTAGTCGACCTCGCCGGCCAGAACGCCAAACAATCCTATACGCAGCGCTTCCGCGTCCTCGAACCCAGCCGCAAGGCCATCCAGGAGGCCCTGGCTGACGTGCTCATGCTCCCTGAGCTGCCCCGCCGCATTGAGTGTTTCGACATCTCCCACATTCAGGGCGCGGAAACCGTTGCCTCCATGGTGGTGTGGGAAGACGGCAAGATGAACAAGCAGCTCTATCGCAAATTCAAAGTCATGACTGTCCTCGGCGTCGACGATTTCGCGTCCATGCGCGAGGTCGTCACCCGGCGCTATCGGCGTCTTCTAGATGAGAATGGCGAAGCCGATGCTTTGAAAGGGCACGACTTCAGTCGTGCCGAAAATACCTCGGAAAACGAAGCGGCTTTAGCCCCTGAGGGAAAGCCGTCTAAGGAACCCAAGACTCTCCCCAGCCTTATCCTCATCGACGGCGGCCTCGGCCAATTGCACGCCGCCGCTGAGGCTCTCGAGTCGCTCGGCCTGACCAACCAACCTCTGGCGTCCATCGCCAAGCGCGAGGAAGTCATCTATCTCTATGGCAACGAGGACGAGCCCGTCGTATTAGACCGCCGGTCGCCAGTCCTGCACTTAGTACAGCTTATCCGCGACGAAAGTCACCGCTTCGCTGTTGGCTATCATCGGCAGCGGCGGGCCATGCGCGATCGTGACTCCGAGTTACTGAACATTCCCGGAGTTGGCCCGCTCACGCGCCAGCGGCTGCTAACTCACTTCGGCAGCCTAAGAGACATCCAGCAAGCTACCGCCGAGTCGTTAGCCGCCGTCGTCCCGCGCAAAACCGCCGAAACCATTTACAACCATTTTCATCGGTCCCAGCCCACCTCCACACCGAGCCCAGGTAACCATGGGCAAGCATAAAGGGACACTGCCGAGCCCAGTTCCCGCTATACTGTCCGCAGACCCGCGGTAGGATCAACAGAAGCCAACCTCTTCTCGCATTGCACCTCTTCTCAGGAGCCGATAATGATCGATTCCCCTGATCTGGTCGTCAATACGCTGGGGATCCCTCGAATCGACTCTCCACTTGGCGAGTTGCTCGACCAGCGCGAAAAGTCCGAGCACTATGTCGAAGAAACCGACCGGGTCCTATTCGACGACACGCTCTCCTCCGCGGTAGCCCGCGGCTGCGCCCCCGCCGGCCTTCCAGGGTTCGAGCCGGCCGGTCCCCGCCGCAAAATCTACTTCGATCCCTCCAAAACTCGCGCCGGTATCGTCACCTGCGGCGGACTCTGTCCCGGCCTCAACGACGTCATCCGCGGTCTCACCCTCGAACTGCTCCAGCGCTACGGCGTGCAGCACGTCTACGGCTTCTGCAACGGCTTTCAAGGCTTCGTGCCGCGGTTTCGCCGCCCGGTTCTCGATCTCACTCGAGAGCTAGTCTCTGACATCAATGAGCACGGTGGAACCATTCTCGGATCTTCCCGCGGAGAGCAGGACCCCGCCGCGGTGGTCGACTGTCTTGAGCGCATGGGCATCAATCTCTTGTTCGTCATCGGCGGTGACGGAACCATCCGCGCCGCCATGAAGATCGTCGAGGAAATCTCATTGCGCGGAAGCAGGATCTCCGTTATCGGAATCCCCAAGACCATCGACAACGACATCATGTTCATCGATCAAAGCTTCGGCTTTCAAACCGCCTTCTCTGAAGCCACCAAATCCATCCGTGCCGCGCACGTTGAATCCAACGGCGCGCCCAACGGCGTCGGTCTCGTCAAGCTGATGGGACGCCACTCCGGCTTCATTGCCTGTTACGCCTCGCTGGCCATGAGCGACGTCAACTTCGTCCTCATCCCTGAAGTTCCCTTTCAATTGGATGGCGACGCAGGCCTCCTCGCCGTTCTCAGAAGGCGTCTGGAAAAACGCAGCCATGCTGTCATCGTCGTCGCTGAAGGAGCCGGACAGGATCTGGTCGACGCGGGCGCTGCTCTCAACCCGTCGGGAATGACCGATGCCTCCGGCAACAAACGTCTCACGGACATCGGCCCCTGGCTGCGCGACCGCATCGCCAGCCACTTCAAATCCATCGGCGTCGAGCTCAACCTGAAATACATCGATCCCAGCTATCAGATCCGCAGCGTGCCCGCCAACCCCCACGACAGTGTCTACTGCATCCGGCTCGCGCACAATGCAGTCCATGCCGCTATGTCTGGTCGCACCGAAACCGTGATCGGCAGATGGCGCGGCCGATTCGTTCACGTCCCCATGTCTCTTACCACGCGTCGCCGCAACACCGTCGATCCCCACGGCGATCTCTGGATGAGCGTCCTCGAAGCCACCGGACAACCCCGAACATTTGCCTGAGCTGGGCGCCCCTTCCTGAGCGGCCGAAGGGAGTCGAAAGCTTGCCCGCCGTGGCGGGGGACCTGCTTCTTTCAAGTTTTTGGATAGGGGATGCTACAAACCAGATCCACCGCCGAGACCTCTTCCACCACTTCCATCAATCCCAGCCAACATGCTTACCGATTAATTGTTGCGTTCGTGGTACATTCTCAATACAAAGATCAAGCACATTGCGGTTAAGGCACTGCGAACCAGGGAACGAGAATCCCTTCCTCTCGTTATCGGGATACGCGTATTCCGCGGTTGTCCGGTGTTCCGGCCCCGATTTGCGTGACCAATGCAATGTGAACTTTTTCATCATTTTGCCGATGGTTAACCATCGGCAAAATCCTGACTCTAGAAAGTGGAAGGTGATTATGAATAAACATGGGTCACTCCTGGCACTCTTGGTTTTCATCGCCTTGGCCGCCGGTCAGTTACGAGCCTCCACGCCGTCTCAGACTTTAACTGGCGCTGCGAAGACCCCGGAACCCGCGACACTGTCGCATGTTTTCAAGGGTGCTCCCGCTACAGCTTCCACCGCCGACTCACGCCCAAAAGGGCACACTTTCCAGGTAAACGACGAGAAGGGCTTGCTGTTGACCTGTACCGCACCCGAACTCGATACCAATCCCGACACCGACATATTCAACAGCTGCGCCCTGGCGCCGGGCCGGACACTGGACGATGTCATGCATACCTTTATCCAGGCAATCCACACCATCCAGAATCAGGAGTTGAAGGAACGTGCGGAACGGGAGCAGGAGCAGAAGCAGGAATTGGTCAAGAAGCCCGCACAAGAATAGCAGGGTCTCCCTTCCTCGGTGTTATAAAAACTCTCGAAATCGAGCTCATGTCCCACGCTGCCTGACCCCCATAACTGCTGTAATCTGCGGCAAAACCGCCAAGGCTATTTACAACCATTTTCATTCGGTCCAAACCATAACTTAGTCGCGCCTGACACTCAGCTTGCCGCAGAAGTTCCGGGAACAACCGCGTGCGCAATGCCCGCATCTGACTCGCCGAGGGCAAGTAAAGAAACACGGGAGATCAGACCAATGAAATGTTTCGAATCGCATCGTCAACTCCTGCTGGGGTCCGCGGTCCTTTTTGCCGGCGCCGCGATCATCGCAGGGTGCCATAACCAACCAGCTCATCCGGACGAAAAGCCGGCCGTCACAGGTGCACTCAAAAGTAACAATCTAAGCAACGTGAACGTGTCTCAGGATCGGGACAAGGGCATCATCGCGCTCTCGGGAAATGTGGCGTCCGACGATCAAAAGGCGCAGGCTGAGAGTCTGGCGAAGCAGTCCGCTCCCGACTATACCATCGCCGATGAGATTGGCGTGCGGCCCCCCGGCGAGGGCCAGGCAGGTGCAGTCGCGTCAAACCTGGATAGCGCGATTGAAGATAACTTCAAAGCTTCAATCAAGGCACACCAGAATCTGAATGACCAGAGCATCCACGCTTCTGCGAAGAACGGCACTTTGGTGCTGAAAGGAAGTGTCAAGACTGGAGCACAGAAGAAAGAGGCCGAGTCTCTGGCCAAGCAAGTTCCCAACGTTCAGCAAGTGGTGAATGAACTGGAAGTAAAGCCGGGAAAGCACACTACGGCTAGCTCTTAGAAGGCTGCGGAAAGACTCAATTCGAGGAGGCTTTGTAACAGTCCTCCACCGGCGAAGCCGACCCCGATGGACGAAACGGCGTACAACGGATTTCGCCCCGGAGGGGCCGAAGGATAATAGCCCAGGATTCCCGCATTGTCCGCCGCGTCGGACGATGCGGGAATCCTGGGTTAGCTGTACCAATTGAACCCGGCGCCCCGGAGGGGCAGCGCGAACGTCGCCCTGTTTCTGTTTAGGGCACGACCGGTAGTAGGTCGGGGTTTTAACCCCGACAATTGCAGTCGGATTGAGTCGGGCTTTAGCCCCTGCGGGCTGCTTTCGCGGTTTACCAGTCTTGGAATGGCCGTTTTCCGCAGCCTCTTAGAAGTGAACGCGCTTCAATATGCGGTTTAACACGCGCCTCCGGCCAGCCCGGGGGCGCGTAATCTCATGAGAGAAGGACAAACATGCCTGAGACAACTCATACGCAGCACGAAGTTGAAACTACCTTGCGGCCGGTTATCCAATCCTTGATCGATGGTCAAGAAGGATTCCAGAGAATCGGCGATGACCTGAAAAGCGAAACACTCAAACATTACTTCCTGGCGGAATCATTGAAGCGCGCTGAATTTCGCGGCGAGCTCGAAGCCGTCCTTCATCAAGAGGGCGTTCACGATATCAAGGAATCCGGCACAACAAGCGGCGCCGTTCATCGCGCCTGGGCGGATCTCAAAGCGAAACTCGGCGGCGGAGATCGCACGCTGCTGGTAACGGCCGAACAGGGAGAAGATGAAGCCAAGGCCGCATACAAAGATGCGCTCGATAAGGAACTTCCTCTTCCCGTGCGCCAACTCTTGTCCACTCAATACGCCCACATTCAATCGTCTCACGACTACGTAAAGTTGGCGCGCGATAGCAGCAAGTAGCACGCCGTACTCGACAAACACCCGGCAAACCGCGCGGCCGAGGTTGAAAAGAAGGCGGATTGTTTCAAGCTCTCAATTCGCCTTCGCAGCTCAATTCACCCCGGCCGCACTGGTGTTCGCGGACGCCGAGCCAACCATCCTGCCACTCTTTGTGCTCTTCGCCTCATTCAGACTATCTACCCGGAAAGCAGCGGGAACATTGGTCATCTGCTTCGCCAACACCTTATAGCTAATGGTCCCCGGACGCAGCGTAGACCAGTAACTTGACCGGCTCAGCAGCGGCTTTCGTTTATCGATCAGTTGACTTTCAAGTATCTTGATTCCGCACATCAGGTCATTACGCGGTTGCAGTATTGTCTTCGCACGGTCTTTCTCGGGTAACAGCTTATCCTTATCCCAATCGAAATCGCATTTATAGCGATCCGTATCCATATAGGCCAATTGCAGCAATCCTTCGCTTCGTGTCGCGCGTTTGGTCACTGTATCTTTCACCGTAACCTCCGGCTGGGTGTGGCGCGCATCCGCGGTTGGTTCCAGGCCCGCCTCAGCACCGGCAAGCGCCTGAAAGAAATAGGCCCAGTAAGCCCGTCTGTCCACATCGCTCATCTGCTTGAAACGCGGACAGAACGGCTTCACAGCCCGCGCCACTTTGTTCGACAACAGATCCACCGGCAACGCCTTCTCCACCATTGCGTCCCATGCCGGATCCCACGACGGCTTATTCAGTTCCTCTTTCTGCTGCGCAAGCGGCGTTGGCGGAGCGGGCTTCACCTCCGGCTGCGCCGGTTGCTGCGACAGCGCAGGGGTGCCGGACCACGTAACCATCCACAACCCTGCCCAAAAGACGAGCCATCCCATCCGCGAACTGGATTCAACCAACA
>JBEKZG010000220.1:0-6363 GCA_049510095.1 Occallatibacter sp. | reverse complement strand
CGACTACTTCAAATATGTGCCGCGCTCAACGCGTGTGGACTCGCCGATCGACGAGGCCATCATCAGCGGCGAGGGCGTGTGCCAGGACTTTGCCCACACCATGATCGCGCTGTTGCGCCACGTGAGGATTCCGGCGCGTTATGTGTCGGGTTACCTTTACCGCAGCCGCGAAGACCATGATCGTTCAACTCCGGATGCAACCCATGCCTGGGTGGACGTCTTGATGCCGCATCTGGGCTGGGTAGGATTCGATCCCACCAACAACCTTATTGCGCATCATCGCCATATCCGCACTGCGGTGGGCCGAGACTATGCCGATGTGCCGCCTACGCACGGCGTCTTTCGGGGCAAGACCGACAGCGAACTCTATGTGGCTGTGCACGTGCAAGCCGGCGATCAGCCGCCGGCGCTGGACCGCAAGCTCCCGATCCCCGAGGACTGGAGCGTGCTGGTGGAAAAGGCCCAGCAACAGCCGGAACCGGTGGTGCCGTTTATCGATCTACAGCAGATGCAGCAACAACAACAGTAACGCAGGGAATTGGGAACAGTTGAGGGGGCCAAACGACCTTAGTTGGCTTTTCGCGCTTCGGCTGCTATCTTTCTCAATTCCGGCAAGATGCGGCCAAGCGCGGTTGGCTCCGCATCACGGCGGCCGAGCGCGAAGTATACGTCGCGATAATGCTGGTAGAGCTGCTCGTAGACTGCGGCGGCTTGCGGGTCGGGCTCGATTGTGCGCAGAGGCAGGCAGACTGCTGCCTGAGCTTCTTCGATGGTCCTATAGACGCCGGCGGCGAGGAGAGCGAAGATTCCTGAGCCCAGGCTGGTGGGAATTCCCGCGGGTACCAGGACCGGCTTGTTAAGTACATTGGCGTAAACGCGATTGAGTACTTCGCTCTTCTGCGGGATGCCGCCGGCGTTGATGACGCGATCGATGCGAACGCCATGCCCGGCCATGCGCTCGAGGATGATGCGGGTGTGAAAGGAAGTGCCTTCGATCGCAGCAAATAGCTCATCCTGCGCGGTTTGCACGAGGTTCCAGCCTAAAGTGATACCACCGAGCTCGGGATTGACGAGGACGGTTCGGTCTCCATTGTCCCAGCTGAGACGCAGTAGGCCGGTCTGGCCGGCTTTATAGTCCTCCAGGCCCTCGGAAAGTACTGATACGGTGGTGTTTGCGCGTCGGGCTATGGATTCGAAAATGTCACCTGTGGCGGATAGGCCGGCTTCAATGCCCGTGTACGCGGGATGAACACTGCCGGGGACTACACCGCAGACACCGGGGACCAGTTGCGCCTCGCGGGCCATGGCGATGATGCAAGTGGAAGTGCCGACTACGTTTACCGCGTCGCCTTCGCGGATGTTGGAGCCGATCGCGTCCCAGTGCGCATCGAAAGCGCCTACCGGAATGGGGATTCCTGGAGAGAGAACGAGCGCTTCAGCCCACTGCGGCGAGAGACGGCCGGCGAGGTGGTTGCTGGTGAGGTATTGGCCGCCGAGTTTAGCGCGTACGCCTTCGAAGAGCGGGTCGACGGAGACGAGGAATGACTCCGGCGGCAGGCCTCCCCAGAGCGGGTTCCACATCCATTTGTGGCCCATGGCGCAGACGCTGCGCTTGATTTCATTGACTTTAACGATGCCGCTCAGGGTGGCGGCTACCATGTCGCAATGCTCCAGGGCGGTAACGAAATTGGCGCGTTTTTCGGGGTTGTGGCGGAGCCAGTGGAGGAGTTTGGCGAAGCCCCACTCGTGAGAGTAGACGCCGCCGCACCACTTGATACCTTCAAAATCAGCGACATGGGCTTTGGCGGTGATCTCCTCGGCTTCGGCGTGGGCGCGGTGATCGCACCAGAGGTAGTAGTCGTCGAGCGGGACAAGATTTTCGCCTACGGGGATGACGCTGGAGCCGGTGGTGTCGAGCGCTATGGCGGCGATTGAACCGCCGGTAACACCCGTGTTTGCAACCACATCGCGCATGGCGGCGCAGAGTGCGGACATCTGATCCGCATGGGACTGGGTGGCGAAATCTGGGTCTTCGCGGCGGCGATGGAGTGGGTAGGATGCCGAGGCGGTGCCGATGGGGCCTTTGAGGCTGTCGACCAAGGTAACTCGAACGCTAAGTGTCCCGAAATCAACGCCGGCTACGATGGTCATGCTTGAGTACTCCGGTAAACGCTTTCTTTTACGGAGTCAAGAGTACAACATTCCGAGGGACCAAGGGACCAAGGGACCAAGGGACCAGGGGACCAGGGGACTGGGGGCCAGCGAAATGGTGAAAACGATGTTGGCCTGGAGGGTAAGTTTAGAGGCTGAAAGGTTGGCCTGGGGGGTTAATTAAATCGATCAACGTTCGCTTTGATGTACAGGAAAGACTGGATGAGTAACCATAGAATTGAACCAAACCGATGGCAGGCTAACCAGAGAATTACCCAGAATCGATGGACAGCTCACCATAGAATTACTCAAATGAAAACTGTGAAACTGTGGCTGGCGCGGGGTTGGGGCGGTTTCGGATGGTTCTGTACATCTTTCTTGGACATTTCTCCACTGTGGGGGCCGGCAGGGATTAGGCATTAAGGATTAGGGATTAGGCATTAAGGATTGGGGATTAGGGATTAGCGACGGGGCGCTGCTGCTTCTTCCCCGGATGAGGGGCACCCGCCTGCGCCGCTGGTCCGATGCGAGCCACCCGTCCGACAGGCGCGGAGCAGGGTATCGAGATGGTTGTTTGCCGATGCCGATGTGAAAGCCGCGCGACGCGCTCTCCCAATCTTCTGTCACGAAACCGCAATGCATGGGGCGCCAAGCTCATGGGGATCTGAAGGGTGGGCCAATCGGCGTGAGCAATCCTCACTGGGCTCGCACGATCAATGCGCCAGCAGGGCCTTCCGGCCGGGCTTCGGCGGCTTGGGCGGGAGCCAATCTGGGAGTTTCTACCGCATAGCAATTCCGGCCGCTGGCCTTGGCGCGGTAGAGGGCGTTATCCGCGCATTTCATCAGATCATCGGCACTGAGTTCCTCTCCGGACACACTGCAAACCCCTACGCTGACTGTAACCACCGCCTCCCGGTCCGCCAAGGGAATAGGAACCGCCAGCGACTGCACGATCCGTGCGGCAGTACGCTCTGCCGACAGGTGATCGCTCAGATTGGGAAGCAACACGACAAACTCGTCCCCACCCAGCCTGGAGACTGTATCCTCCTTGCGCACGGCGGCCAGCAGGCGGCACGCGGTGACTCGCAAGACCTCGTCTCCCGCCTGGTGGCCATGGGTGTCGTTAATCTCCTTGAACCTGTCCAGGTCCACCATCAGCATCGCCAACCTCGTGCGATGTCTTCCGGCGCTGGCCAGCGCCACATTCAGCCGGTCCTGGAGCAAGAGCCGAGTGGCCAGCCCGGTCAATGCATCGTGCAGGGCCATGTGACGGAATTTTTCTTCGCTTTCGCGGAGCAGAGCCGTTTGCTGCG
The DNA here is from genome assembly GCA_049510095.1 of Occallatibacter sp. Taxonomy (GTDB): domain Bacteria; phylum Acidobacteriota; class Terriglobia; order Terriglobales; family Acidobacteriaceae; genus Telmatobacter. Next base: position 2,899 of record JBEKZG010000220.1, on the reverse strand, counting down.
CGACGCGCCTTCTGAGCGCCACCACCCACATCAGCACCAGCACGGTTCCTGCCAGCACAACGGCCAATAGCACCAACGCATGCCCGCTTGTCCACCAGGACGCACGACTTGTGACCACCAGATCCGCCGGCGAGCGCAACAGGATGTGAAACACCTTGGCACCCCAGAAATCGCGCACGGACTGGTTCTCTGAGATGAGGCAAACACCCGTGAGCTGAATCTCGCTGGCGTTACTCAACCCTGCCGATGCCTGCTGCCTGTATTCCGCTGGGAGTATGGCGGAAAATACGCTATTACCGTCCGCAATCAACAGGGTGTCCTGATCGGCTTCATGCTGAACCTCGATCAGGCGGCCTTTGATGCGGACCAGTTCGTCTGCAAAATCGCCTGTGGCAGCTTCGTTGGCTGTCACCCATCTGGGCTCAGGGACAGGGGCTGTGCCGAGCCGCTTGAACGACGCATCTTCGAGGGCGCTGGTGGAGGCGCCCAGGGAACGATACCCAACCGCATCCACCAGCTCGCCGGGCTTGAGCAGGGTGGGCTCCGAGCCGGTAATGCTGGTGCCCTGGGTGCCGTCGTGGATGAAGACATTGCGGCCCCATCGGGCGGTAACCACGCCGCGCACTCGGATCAAATCGTCTGGCGTGGTCCCGGGCGCAAAGTCCAAGAGCCGCATTATGGGCGTCAAAGGAACGGAAAATGGATCGGGGGGCGCGGGCCTGAGAACCTGCATGCTGTCGATGCTGGGCGTATACGCGGCCACGAAGACGGCCTGCCGGCGCTTGTTGACGAGCACGCCCCCGGAGCCGCTTATCCGGACCCGCGCGCCGATCAGGCGCTCGAACTTCTCCGGGGGAGCCGGGACTGTGAAGGCGTTGATCTGCCAGCGCCCTGAGTTCACAATGAACGACAGCGCTCCGTTCTCAAGGGCTGCCGACCGGACCGTGCCTTCCATTGCAATCCACTGCCCGTCGTACTCGCCAGTCGATAGCCTGTCCAGGCTCACCACCGGGGCAGGCGGCAGCGGCTCTTCCCCCACAATCCGCAGGATCGCCTGGTCGACAATAGGCTTATACTCACCCGGACCTGAGACGCCATCTATATCGAGCACGATTCCAGGGTGAATTGCGGCGGTGAGGAGGACATGGTCCTTTGTTTCCACATAGACGCCCGAGACTCCGTCATAAACCCAAAAGCCGTGCCAGTCCGCGAAGCAGACGACGCAAACGGCGCGCAAGTGCACCGGATAGTGCATTTGGGCTTGCGAACGGGTAAGACGGTGAACGGCCTTGGCGGTCGTCAAAACCGGTAGAGAGGCCGTGCGAATGGGCGAGCCGGCGGCTGCCGGACCACGCGCCGCGTGTCCTGTGGGGACGGTGGGCAAGCGGATCGGCGACTGGGCCGGGGATGCCGCCCCAGCCACCTGCGACAAAAGACCAGGAGGGGACAAGTACAAAGCCAAGAACAGGCCCGCAAACCCAAAAGGACGAAGGCAGCCAGGCAAAAGACGGCTGTACGCCCCGATCCTGCCGCCAGGGCTGGCCGCGTGCCTGACCGGCGCGCGCAGCCCGTGGGATTCTTGGACCGCAACTGAGTTGTCAACCCTCAAAGCGCGCGCCATTCTATCTCTCCGCCCGCTGCCACACGAAACGCGGGGCGCATCGTGCTTATCGGCAGTTTAAGCCAGCGACTTTACTTTGGATCGATTGTACCGCCGGATGAAGGGAGCGTGGAGGTGTTCCCGGCGGCGGGCCGACCCACGACCGGGTCTTCGGATGGCGGCCAATCGGGCAGCACCCGCAGATTCGGAGATCCTTCTCCTGCCTGTCCGGTATCTGCTCGTTACAGGTTCTCTCCAGGATTACTCGCGGAATGCCGGTTAGTATCCGCCGACGGATTGCGCAAGATTCTCGATTGACGCTAACGCGCCAAACGACGTTTCGAGTCTGATTTTCAACATCTAACTCGGGACGCTGGAACTTCTATACGTGCTGGACGGCCTGGGCCAGGTGGCTGAGGCTGGATTTGGCGTCGCCGTAAAGCATGGATGTGCAGGGCTTGAAGAAGAGCGGGTTTTCGAGACCGCTGAAGCCGCGGCCCTGGCCGCGCTTGAGAACGATGACGGACTTGGCGCGGTCGACTTCCAGGATGGGCATGCCGGCGATGAGGGATTTTGGATTGTCGCGGGCGTCGGGGTTGACCACGTCGTTGGCGCCGATGACTACGGCTACGTCGGTGGATGGGAATTCGGGATTGATCTGTTCCATTTCGTAGAGGGCCGAGTAGGGGACGTTGGCCTCGGCGAGCAGGACGTTCATGTGGCCGGGCATGCGGCCCGCGACCGGGTGAATGGCGTACTTGACGGTGACGCCGCGGCCTTCGAGCAACTCGCCGAGTTCGCGGCATGCGTGCTGGGCCTGGGCTGTCGCCAGGCCGTAACCCGGGACGAAGACTACGCGATTGGCGAAGGCCAGTTGCATGGCTGCGTCGTCGAGGGAGATTTCGCGCATGATGCCGCCGGTGTTCGAGGCTGACGCCTCGGCGATGACCGCGCCGAATCCGCCGAACAAGACATTCGTGATCGACCGGTTCATGGCCTTGCACATGAGGACGGACAGAATGAAGCCGGAGAAGCCGTCGAGCGTGCCGGCGATGATGAGGACATTGTTGCCGAGGACGAAGCCGGTGGCGGCGGCGGCGAGGCCGGCGTAGGAGTTGAGCAGGGACATGACGACGGGCATATCCGCCGAGCCGATGGGAATGACCAGCATGACGCCGAAGACGAAGGCCAGGCCGAGCATGGTGTAAAAAGCGGCGACGGTCTGGGGGTGAATCCAGAAAAACACGAAGCTGGAGACCATGGCCACGGCTATGAGGAGATTGATGGCGTTCTGGCCGC
>JBEKZG010000022.1:0-15536 GCA_049510095.1 Occallatibacter sp. | reverse complement strand
TCTCCGACTTGAAGACATTCCCCACCCCGGCCAGTACTTCCTGGTGCAACAGCACGTCGGCAATCTCTTCGTCTTTGTGCGCCGCCAACCGCCGCGCCACATCCTCCGCATTAAAGTCCTCGCTCAATACATCAATCGTAGGCGCCGGAATCCGCGCAGCCCCCGCCAGTTGTTCAGGCCCGAGCATCTTCGCCACCGGCACACGAAATCCCACGGCAATGTATTCGGAATTTTCGAGCACGATGCGCATGTTAATGCGCGGCTGCTGCCATCGTTCCCCCGGCCTGTAAATATGCCAGCTCCCGCTCATGAGCATATGAGTAGCAAGCGTGCCTCCGCCGGAAAAATGTATCAGCAGCCATTTCCCGCGCGACTCCACCTGCTCCACCGTCTGTCCCACCAGCGGCGTCTCGTCGTCGTAGCGCGTCAGCAGCGCAATCGTTGACCGGAAGCCCGTCACCTGCTTGTCCGTCAGCGCCCGCCCCAATGCGCGTGCAGTCCGAAAAATAGTATCGCCCTCGGGCATTTCCTATTGCACCTCGCCCGTATGCGATTCAGGCGCTCGTTGCCCAACCGGCAACAGAATCCGCCGCAAATGCATTCCCAGCGGTCCAGGATGAAAGCCCGCATCCATCAGGAATCGCGCCATCGGATGCGCCGCCACCGTCTGACCGTTAATCGTCGTGATCAGCATTCCATGATGGGATCCGCTGCGCATTCGTTCCTGTCCACGCGCACACAGAAAGTGCGCCAGCCCAGCTGCGGTTTGCGATCGCTCCGGCTCATCGGCGGGCAGAAACACAAGCAGGTTCGGATTATCGCGGCGCAACCATGCCACCAGTTGCCCGTTGCGCAAAATCACTTCAGCATAAGCAGCGCGCGTAAGCAGTCGCGGCGCAGATTCCGAATCCTCTTCAGCCACCGGCAGCTCGGGCCAACGCAACACGGAGCCGTAAGGATTCGCCGGATCAGCCGCAGCCAGCTGCACAAACTCCGGCTTCTCCTGCGGCGGCTCATTCCGCAACTGGCGCAGCAAATCCACTGCGGCGGGCAGCGCAAATTGCGTCGCTCCAAGTCCCGCCACAAAATATCCCCGCCGAATCCGCCCACTCTCCTCCAGCGCCTTCAGCACGTCATACACCGCGCTGAATCCTCCCGGAACATTTTCCGCGGCGACATGCTCCTTCATCAGCACTCCATAGCGATTCAGCAATTGCAACGCCAGCGCATGGCTAGCTTCAGTAGCCGTAGGAAACGCCCCAGGGTGCCCCACCCTCGCCACGTCTTTGTTTTTATGGCTAGGGTGGGATTCCCAAGCATCCTTATCGCTTCCAGTCCCCACCGGCAGCACCGACCATCGTCCCTGCGCCGTCGGCGGCGTAGTCCTCCGCGACCGAAACACAACCCCAGTCTGCAGCCTTCGCGGCGTCCGCGCGCTCTCGGGCTTCGCAATATACGCGCGCAAAGCATGAAGCGAATCATTGGTAATCAGCCCGCGCCACACCAGGCTCCAAAGCGCATCAATCGTCTCGCCCGGATACCCTCCACCAACAGCAAGATGAAGCGCATCAAAGAAGCTCGCCCCCGTCGACTCCAAAACGGCAACCAACTTCTCTTCCCGCTCTGTCAACGGCTCCGCTTGCGGCCGCTGCTGCGCGAGCAGCGGCAATTTGTCCGCAAGAAAAAGCGCAATCCGTCCATCGCGTTCCCCAATCGGTTCAACCCCAGCCCACGTAACTTCCCCCGCCGCAATCAGCGCGTCCAGGCCCGTCGAACCATAGTCCGCAATGCGCGCAGGCAAAACTGCACTCTCCAGCAACGATGCGGGCAGCGGCGCGCCCTGCAACCCCTCAATCGCATCCAGCAACCCGTCAAGATTTGAATTTCCGCTGCGTCGCGGCGCAAGCACCCCTTGCCAATGCGTCAAAAAACGAGCCAGTGTGTGCTGTTCCACAGGCTCTACTTCCCGCCGCAGTCTGGCCAGCGACTTGCGTCGGATCAGCCGCAGCATCTCCGCATCGCACCACTCCCGATGCAACCCGCCGGGCCGAAATCCTCCTTCAAGCACACGCCCCTCATGCGCCAACAATCGGAGCGCCTCCTCAACCGCAGCCGCATCCAGCGCAAACCGGTCCGCAGCCTCGCGCAGCGTAAATGGCCCATGCGTGCGCGCATAGCGGCGAACCAGTTCCACAACAGGATGCGCAACCGGCTCCAGCAGCGCCGAAGCCAAACCAGGCGGCAGCGGAATCCCCAACCCATCGCGATAACGCGCCGCATCTTCAGCCGCAATCAATCGCCGTTCGCCGGCAATGCGCAGTTCCAGCAATCGCCGCGAGCGCACAAGCCGATCCACATGCGCCAGCAACTCCGGCGAAGCCACACGCCGCGCCAGCTCTTCCCGCGACAGATCCCCCAGCCGCAAACACAAATCGTGAATTCCGTCCGCCGAGCGCGCGCGATAATCTTCCGCCAGGCACTGCGCAATCTCTTCCACCTCGCCGATCGCATCCGCATCCAGCAGCTCGCGCAGATCCGCTTCACCCAGCAACTCGCGCAACTGGTCCTGATCGATAGTCAGCGCCTGCGCGCGCCGTTCCGCCAGCGGAGCATCCCCGTCATACAGAAAATTCGCCACGTAACTAAACAACAGCGAAGCCGCAAACGGCGAAGGCTTCTGCGTCTCCACCACATGCACCCTCAATTGCCGCTGTTCAATCGCCCGCAGCGTTTCAATCAGCGCGGGCATATCGAACACATCGCGCAGGCATTCGCGATAAGCCTCCAGCAGCAGCGGAAACGATGGATACCGCGCCGCAACGCGCAACAAGTCATAAGAACGCTTGCGTAACTGCCACAACGGCGACCGTGCTTCCGCTCTCCGTCGCGGCAGCAACAGCGCACGCCCCGCCGCCTCGCGAAACCGCCCCGCAAACAACGCCGTCGTTCCCAGCTGCCGCAGCACAAGCTGCATCGCCTCAGCCGACTCCACAAGAAACCAATCCGGATCAGGCGGCTCATCCGTATCCGGAAACCTCAGCACAAATCCGTCATCGCCCCAAAGCGTCTCCACCTCAGGCCCGCCCGCCGCGCGAATCCGCGCGCTCACAGCCATCGCCCACGGAATGTGGATACGGCTCCCAAAAGGTGTCAGCACGCACACGCGCCAGTCCCCCAGCTCATCACGGCACCGCTCAATCACTACCGTGCGGTCATCCGGCACGGACCCCGTAGCAGCCTCCTGATCGGCCAAAAACTGCATCAGGTTCTCCGCCGCTCCAGGATCAAGATCGTGCTCGGCCACCAGCCGTGTCAGCGCCGCCGCCTTCGGCAACGCGCGCAACGTGCGCACCAGTTCCCCAATGCGCCGCCCAAATTCCAACGGCCGTCCCGGCCCATCGCCCTTCCAGAACGGCATCTTCCCGGGCTCGCCTGGCGCGGGCACCACCAGCACCCGGTCGTGCGTTATATCAACAATCCGCCAGGTCGAGGCGCCCAGAATGAACGTCTCATTCGGGTGGCTTTCGAACACCATCTCCTCATCCAGCTCGCCCACCCGCACAGCTTTTCCCCCGTCGTTCCCAGGAGAGCCATGCGCAAGAAAAACCCCATACAAACCGCGATCCGGAATCGTGCCCGCATTCAAAATCGCCAGCCGTCGCGCCCCATCCCGAGCCGTCACCACATTGCGAATGCGATCCCATGTAAGCCGCGGCCGCAACTCCGCAAACTCGTCCGAAGGATACCGCCCGCTCAACAAATCCAGCACGCCCCCAAACGCCGCGCGGCTTAATCCCGCAAACGGCGCAGCATGACGAACCAGCTCAAACAGCGCATCCACGCTAACTTCTGGCTTCGCCGCTTCCGTCTCTTCCCGCGCCGAATCCTTCTCCCCAAACTCATCAGAAATCCCAGCCTGCCCCACGCTCGCCGCGTCGCTTTTGTTGTTACGGCAAGGGTGGGATCCCTCAAACCGAAGCTGTGCCCAATCCCGCTTCTTCCGCGAGCCTTTCCTGATCCCTGATCCCTGATCCCTGTTCCCTGCTTCTGATGGCGGGTGCGCAACAATAGCCACCAGCTGCTGCGCCAGCACATCCAGCGGATTCCGCGGATACCGCGTCGACTCGATATGCCCCTCGTGCATGGCCCGCGTCACCGCCGCGCAAGCCACCAGATCGGCGCGATACTTGGGAAACAGAATCCCTTCGCTCACCGCATCCACATGGTGCCCGGCCCGCCCAATCCGCTGCATCCCGCTCGCCACGGAAGGCGGCGCTTCAATCTGTATCACCAGGTCCACCGCGCCCATATCGATGCCCAGTTCCAAAGTCGAAGTGGCGCACAATGCCTTGATCTTTCCAGCCTTCAATTGCTCTTCGATAATCGACCGCTGCGGCGCAGCCAGCGATCCATGATGCGCCCGCGCAATCTCCTCCCCGGCCAGCTCATTCAGCGCCCCCGCCAGCCTCTCCGCCACCTGCCGGCTGTTCACAAACAGAATGGTCGAGTTGCGCTCGCGAATTGTCTCGAGCAATCGCGGGTGAATCGCATTCCAGATCGAAACCCGCCGCGGCGCTTGCGAAGCCGGCCCACTCGGCAAATACTCCTGCTCGCCCAGGTGCGCCATATCTTCAACCGGCACTTCAATGCGCAGATTCAACTGCTTAGGCGCGCTGGCATTCACAATAGTCACCGGCCGATAGCGAAGCTCGCCTGCGGGCGAGCAAGGGACTAAGGGACTAGGGACTGAGGGACTAGGGACTGAGGGACTAGAATCTGCCGGGCCATCGGCATTTCCGCCATTCGCAAAAAGCGTTCGTATCTCCGAATCCCCGCCACTCCCAAATCCCAGCTCTTCTATCCCGGAATCAGGCGCCTGAGTTCCTAGTCCCGCAGTCCCTAGTCCCTGCGTTTCCACCCCGCCGAGAAACCTCGCCACTTCCTCTAGGGGCCTCTGCGTAGCCGAAAGTCCAATCCGCTGCAGCCGCTGCCCTGTCAGAGCTTCAAGCCGTTCCAGCGACAGCGACAAATGCGCCCCGCGCTTGGTAGGCACAAGCGCATGAATCTCGTCGATGATGACTGTATCCACCGTACGCAGCGCCTCAGACGCCTGCGAGGTGAGCAGCAGATACAGCGATTCGGGAGTCGTGATCAGAATCTCGGCGGGATGCCGGCTAAACCGCGCCCGCTCTTTCTGCGGCGTATCGCCGGTACGCACGCTGATGGTCGGCTCATGGAACTCGACGCCTCTTCGCCGAGCCATGTTGGCAATTCCTGCCAGCGGCGACCGCAAATTGCGTTCCACATCCACCGCCAAAGCCTTCAAAGGCGAGACATAAACAACCCGGCACCCTGACCGTTCGCCAGCCGGCTTGCGTCGGCTGTCCACTGTCCATTGTTCACTGTTCGCTGACTGAAGCATTAGCCGGTCCAGGCACCAAAGAAACGCCGTCAGCGTTTTCCCGGTCCCAGTCGGCGCCAGAATCAGCGCACTCTCCCCGCGCGCAATCACCGGCCAGCCCATCCGCTGTGGCGCAGTAGGAGCATCGAAGACAGCCCGAAACCACTCCGCCGTCACCGGATGAAAGCAGGCAAACGGATCGGCGGCTTCAGGCGGTTCGGGAACTGGTTCTGTATTGGGTTGGTCCGGAAGCATGAGTTCCTAGAATAGCGCGGATCGCGGCGAAGAGGAAGCGAAACTAATCAGCTAGTTTCTCTCTGGTTCGCGACCGCAGCAATCCCGCTGACCGCACCGTAGGTGCAGAGTATGTTAGCCCCGCGTTTCAACGTGGGGTCACCGAAATCCCACAATTCCTCCGGAGTCCCGTAGGGACGGCGCCACTATTCCACGTCCCCCGCCAATCCACCTCCCGTATCCATCACAATTAAAAGTGTCATAGCGCATCCAATACGGCTTCACCCCCATCGAATATCCTGAACCTGGCAACAACCCATGCGCGACCATCTGGCTACACTCCTCGACGACTTCCGCCGCTATGGTCGCGAGGTCGCAGTGGTTCGTTACCAGGGCAACCGGCGGCGCGTGACCACCTACGGCGAAATTGCGCGCCTCGCCGGCCGTTTTGCCGCCCTCCTCGCCCAGCGCGGCATCGGCTCCGGCGACCGCGTCCTCCTCTGGGCTGAAAACAGCGCCGAGTGGATCGCCGCCTTCCATGGATGCATGATGCGCGGTGTCCTCGCAGTTCCCCTCGACGCCCACGGAACCGCCGACTTTGCCGCCCGCGTAGCCGCCGGCGTAACCCCCAAACTAGCCGTAGGCGATGCGGTCCTACTCAGCCAGCTCGGCGCCACCACCCCAAATCCCACCGTCCCCACCCTCTATCTTGAAGACTGGCAATGCCAACTTCCCACCGAAGAAGCCGCCGCCATCCCCGGCCTATCCCCCGAAACCCCGCTGCAAATCCTCTTCACCTCCGGCACCACCGGCGACCCCAAAGGCATCGTCCTTACGCACGGCAACGTCCTCGCCAGCTTCGGCCCCATCGAAGAAGCCTCGCAGCCCTATCTCCGTTACGAGCGCCTCGTCCATCCCCTGCGCATCCTGCACACCCTCCCCCTTAGCCACGTCTTCGGCCAAACCATGGGCCTCTGGGTCCCGCCCATCTACCAGGCCGAACTGCATTTTGAAAGCCGCCTGGTCGCGCCGCGTCTTATCGAAACCATCCGCCGCGAACGCATCTCCGTCCTGGCAGCCGTGCCCCGCATCCATGCGCTCCTCAAAATGCATCTCGAAGCCACCTTCCCGTCGCTTGAAAGCCGCCTCGCTCCAGTCCTGAGCCGTCGCATCGGCCCGTGGGCCCGGTGGTGGATCTTCCGCGATGTACATTTCGCCTTCGGCCTCAAGTTCTGGGCGCTCATCTCCGGCGGCGGCGCGCTCCCCGGCCCACTCGAGCAGTTCTGGAACGCCCTCGGCTTCGTCCTCGTCCAAGGCTACGGCATGACGGAAACCACCGCCCTGATTACCCTCAACCATCCCTTCCACGTCGCGCGCGGCACCATCGGCAAACCACTCGCCGGACGCGAAGTCAAGCTGGGCCCCGATGGCGAAGTCCTGGTCCGCGGTGCCTCCATCTCCAGCGCCACCTGGTTGGGAGGAGCACTGCACACACGTGAAGACGAATGGCTCGCCACCGGCGATCTGGCCGAGCGCCAACCCACCGGCGAGTTGCGCTTCCTCGGCCGCAAAAGCGAGGTCATCGTCACCGCATCCGGCGTCAACATCCACCCCGAGGATCTTGAGGCCGTCATCGATCGGGAGCCTGGCGTAGCCGCCTGCGCGGTGGTAGCCATGGAAACCCCTTCCGGCCCCGAACCCTGCGCCGTCCTCGCCTTTCGCGGCACTGGTCAGGAGGCATCCGTGGCCATCGAGCACGCCAACGCACACCTCGCGGAGTTCCAGCGCCTGCGCCGGTGGGTGCTCTGGCCTGAGCCCGATCTGCCCCGCACGTCCACGGGCAAGGTTCGCCGCAAGGCTGTAGCGGAGTGGCTTGCAAGCCTCCAATCGGCCGCCGCAACCCCTAATGCGGGCGCGGTCACATCCAACGGCCTGCCGAACCCGTCAGCGAACCTTTCCGCATTCGGCGCTTTGTCTGACTGGCTGCTGACGCTCATCGCTCAGATCTCCGGCGAAGCTCCCCCCGGCATAGGCGATGAGCTGCGCCTCACCGAAGACCTTCATCTTGACAGCCTGGGACGCGTCCAACTTGCCGCCACCATTGAAGAGCGTCTGGGCATGGTCCCCCAAAGCGGCCTCATCGATGAAATGCAGACCCTCGGCGAACTCCGCAGACTCCTGTCTGGAAACTCCGCGCCTCAATCCCCCAAAACTCTGGGTGCCCCTGATCCCTCGCACTTGGGGACCGGGGAGTCAAATCCGATCGCGCCAGGCGACCAAACTCTACCCGATCCCATACCCACCCCGCAACCCCCACCCGCCCCAACAGCCCATTACCTATACCCCCACTGGCCCTGGTGGCCGCCCATCCGATGGTTCCGCGCCGCTTTCACTGAAACCGTAATGCGCCCGCTCACCCGCTTCCTCGCAAAACCCAAAGTGGTCAACGCCACACCCACCCAAACCAATCCAGGCGAACCCATCCTGATCGTGGCCAACCACGTCACGGCCTTCGATGGCCCCTTGCTCCTCTATGCGCTTCCCGGCCGCATTCGGCGCAATATGGCCGTAGCCATGTCCGGCGAAATGCTAGAGGACTTTCGCCACTTCCGCAATCCCGATCATGGCCCCCACTACGGCCATTTCAATCTCCTCGGGCCATTCAATTACTTCATGGCCACTCTGCTCTTCAACGTTTTCCCCCTCCCGCGCCTGCGCGATTTCCAGCAAAGCTTCGCCCACGCGGGAGAGGCGCTCGACCGGGGTTTCAACGTCCTCGTCTTTCCCGAGGGCGCACGCTCTCCGGAGGGCAACCTGGCCCGTTTCCGTCCCGGCATCGGCCTGCTCGTCAAGCAATCCGGCGTCCCCGTCCTGCCCATGGCCCTCCGCGGCCTCGGCGAATTGAAAACCCAGCGCCTCAACTGGTTCCGTTCCGGAAAAATCGAATTGGTAGTAGGCCAGCCAATCCGCTTCTCGCCCCTGGATTCAGAAGCAGTAATCACCGCCCGCCTCCAGTCCGAAGTTGAAAAGCTGCTCGAAGGCAGCTTCTAGCTCCTCTCTCACTTCGGCTTCAAGTGACAGGTTCCTCCAGCCAGCACCGTCTCCCAGATCGAAGGATCGGCCGGCTGCTCGCTCGACCCCAGAAACAGAATCCCGTCCGGAGCCAGCACGCGATGAATGTTGTTTAGCAGTTCCCGCCGCGTATCCTGCCCAAAGTAAAGCATCACGTTGCGCAGAAAAATCACGTCGAAGCGGTCGCTCTGGCGCTGGAACGGAAAATGCGGTCCGCACAAGTTGGCCTGCCGAAAACTGCACACCTTGCGCACCGGCTCCTTCACCTGCCATTGCTCGCCCAGATTGTCGAAGTAGCGCACCAGGAAGCGGACAGGCAGACCCCGGTTCATCTCAATGCGGTTATAGCGCCCTTCCTGCGCCTTCTCCACCACCTCCGCGCAAATGTCGGTGCCCTCGATCCGGATCGTCCATCCCGCCAGCTGCGGAAAGTGCTCCTGGATCAGCATCGCCAGGCTGTACGCTTCCTGCCCCGTCGAGCTAGCCGCGCTCCACAAGCGCAATGATCGGGCGCCACGCCGCGCTTCAACTATCTTCGGCAGCAACTCAGTGCGCAGCAATTCGAACGGGCGCGTGTCGCGAAAAAAACTGGTTTCATTAATCGTCATCGCCTCGGCGATCTCTCGCTCCAGCGGCGAGTCCCTGCGCATCCTCAGCCGTTGCACCAGGTCGTCCAATTGATTCATGCCCCGGTTGCGCAAAAGCTTCGTCAGACGCGTATCGAAGAGATAGTCGCGCGAGGGATCCAGCACATTCTGCGAAATATTGAATACGATCTGGCGGAGATAGCCGTAATCGACGCTCGCTGACGTTTCCATCTTCAAACCACCGATCTGAGCTGCGCGCGGGCTTCGCTGTCCGTCCGGCTGGCTAACCTTAGAATCTCAGGAACAATCGCATCCTGAGTCAACACCCTGTGCGCCAACCCGGCATTGGCCACCGCTCCAGGCATGCCCCACACCGTGCTGCTTGCCTGGTCCTGCGCAATCACGCTTCCCCCTTGCTCCCGGATCGCGCGGCATCCCAGCATCCCGTCGGAACCCATCCCCGTCAACACCACCGCCAGCACGCCTGACCCATAAACCGCCGCCGCGCTGCGAAACAGCACGTCGGCCGCCGGCCTGCAGTGGTTTTCAAGCGCTCCCTGGCTCAAATGCACCGTCGGATGCGGAAGAGCCTGCGCGGACGCGCGTTGAGCGCGCAGCACCTCCATGTGCCAGTTGCCCCGTGCAATGTAAACCATGCCCGCGCGCACCTGGTCGCCTTCTTCCGCCTCGCGCACCCTCAATCGGCAGCGCCCATTCAGCCGCTCCGCAAACAGCTTCGTAAATACCTCCGGCATATGCTGCACAATCATCACAGGTAGCGGAAAACTGGCCGGAAGACCCGGAAGCATGCGATCCAACACCGCCGGACCTCCCGTCGAAACACCAATCACCAGAACCGCCGGTGTCGACGAAATGGCCTGCGAAGCGGTAATCCGGCCCAGGCTTGCGAGCGATACGGGCAAATGCCCCGGAATGGGAGCCGAAACAGGGCCAGTCCACCGGCCGCGTCCGTTACCCGCTCCCACTCCCGCTCCCGGCCCAGGTCCGAATCCAGGTCCGAGTCCCGCAATCCCCACCCCGCGCTGCGCTTGCCTCGATGCCGTCAGCGCACGGATCTTCGGGATCAGTTCCTGCGCCAGTGCCTGCGTTGCGGCTTCGCGCCCCGACTGTCCCGCCGGCTTGGCCACGTAATCGGACGCCCCGCTCGCCAGCGCCTCAATCGTCACCCGCGCCCCCCGCTGGGTTAGAGAACTGCACATGATCACCGGCATTTTGTGTCCCCGCGCCCGCAGTTCCCTCAAGGTTGCCAACCCGTTCATCCCCGGCATCTCCACGTCCAGCAGCACCACGTCGGGACGATCGCTCTCAATCGCTCGCAGCGCCGATTCCCCATCCGCCGCGCTCCCCACCACTTCCAAATCCGCATCCATACCGGCCACCGTGCGCAGCAGGCTCCGCATCACCACCGAGTCGTCCACAATCAGAATCCGTACGCGGCCAGCGGCCATCCCTCAGACCCCCGCCAGGCCAAGAAGGACCAGCTTCTCGCTCAACGCATCCCCGTCGAAAGGCTTCATCAGGTACTCGTCCGCGCCCGCATCCAGCGCGCTGATAATGCGGTCATTGTCCCCTTCCGTCGTGACCATCATCACCTTCACATCGCTGAATCCTTCCGCGCGCAGTCGCTTCAACATCTCCAGACCACCCATCACCGGCATATTCCAGTCCACCAGCGCCAGGTCGAACTCCGGTCCCTCTTCAAGACGCTCCAGCCCGGCTTGGCCATCCCCCGCCTCTTCGCATTCCATGCCCCTTTTTTCAAGCAATCCGCGAAGAAAGCCTCTGATGTACCTGGAGTCGTCAACGATGAGTGCTCGCATCTATTCCCTCCCCTAAGCCGCCTGGCCCGCAGACAGCCGCATCGGGTCAAGCCGCTCAGGATCGAGCATCACCAGAAGACTCTCCTTGAGCTTGTACGCGCCGGCGAACAACACCCTCCGGCGCTCGTCCAGAGTCGATGGATTGGGTTCATGATCGGCCTGCGAAACCGTCAGCACCTCGCCCACCGAGTCCACCAGCAGCCCAAAGCATCCACCCGCGCTCTCCAGCACCAGGATGTCCTGGGAACCCTCCCTGGCCGGCAGCCCCAGCACTTGCCGAAGGCTCACCGTGGTCAGCACGTCGCCGCGATAGTGAACCAGCCCGCCCACAAATCCCGGAGCCAGCGGAACCGGTTGCGGGCGCGCATTCCCCACAATCTCAAGAATGTGCGTGATCGGTATGCCGTATAACCCCTGCCCCACACGCACGGAGCACATCTCCACCAGCGTGGCCGCCGCTTTTTTCTTGCGCATTGCTTCCGTCCCCGCACCGCTCATCGCATCGCCTCCGCGTATTCCCGTGCTCCACTCTCGGCAACCGGCAATGGCGCAATCCCACCCAGATCCACTACCCCGGTTACCCGGTTCCTCAGGAGCGTCACCCCGCCGGCATGCTGGCTCGTGCCCGCCTCGAACAGATCGCCGCCGGCGGCAACATCCAGCACGTGCGAAACCGCAATGCCCACCTGGCGATCGCCCTCACGGCAGATCACCACAATAATCTGGGCCTCGCCCTCGCGCTCGTCCTGGCCCTGCCCCGCCGCCAGAATCCCCCCCGTGTCTTCCACCGGCAGCAACTGCCCCTCGAAATTCACCACCGGCCGGTAGCCGATGTATTCGATCCGCGACAGAGGAAGCTGTTCGATCCGCAGAACGTCCTTCAGCGGCACAGCGGCGCGTCGTCCGGCAACTTCCACCAGCAGATACTCCAGGCTCGCTGCCGCCTCGCCAACGCCTTCCCCGTCGCCCGTATCGTTCTCCTCTTGCCTGGCGCTTATCGTCACCCCCGCCTTCAAGGCAATCGCTCCGGGATCCAGAATCAGCGCCAGATCGGCATTCCCCAAAACCGTGGCGCCGGAATAGAGGCCGATATCCTTCAGCACCGCGTTCAGCGGCTTCACCACAATCTCTTCCGGGTCGGCCAAACCATCCACCACAAGGCCAAACTCCCTTCCGTCCGCATTCAGAACGGCAATAAAACTGTCCCGTCCCGTTTCCTCTGACGCATCCTGAGATGCGTCCCGTCTCGTCTCGCCCCCAGCCCCCAGAAGCCGGTCAAGAAACACCAGTGGAAGCAGCCTGCCGCGCAGCCGGTAGAGCGGCGCTCCTTCAATCCATTCAATCGCTTTTTCACCCTGCCCCGCTTGAATAAGCACCAGTTCCAACAGCGCCCCCTGCGGCACGGCAAAACTCTGCCCCACGCTCCGGACAATCAAAGCCGGAATGATCGCCAGGGTCAGCGGAATCCGCAGCCGCAGCGTCGTTCCCTTCCCCTTGTGCGAGTCGATCTCCACCTTCCCGCCGATCTTCTCCACGTTGGTCCGGACCACATCCATGCCCACGCCGCGGCCGCTCACGTTGGTTACCGCGGTTGCCGTCGAAAAGCCCGGCAGAAAAATCAGTTGCAGCAGCTCGCGTTCGGCTAGGTATGTCGCGCGCTCCGGGGTAATCAATCCGCGCTCAATCGCCTTCTGCCGCACCTTATCCACGGCAATCCCCGCCCCGTCGTCGGAAACTTCAATCACCACGTGGCTGCCCTCGTGGCTCGCTTTCAGTTGCAGCGTTCCCTCCGGGTCCTTGCCAGCGGCCAACCGCACTTCCGGCGGCTCAATCCCGTGGTCCAGCGAGTTCCGCACCGCGTGCGTCAGCGGGTCCTTGATCGCCTCCAGCAGGCTCTTGTCCAGCTCCGTCTCCTGGCCCGCCACCTGCAGCCGCACACGCCGCCCCAGAGACTGCGAAAGATCCCGTACGATCCGCGGCATCTTTGAGAAAATGTTCGACACCGGCTGCATCCGCGCCTTCATCACGCTCTCCCGCAGGTCCGCCGTCAGCATGTCCAGCCGCCGCGAAAGCATGGTCATATGCGGCATGTTCGCCGTGGCCTGCAGCACCTGGTTGCGGGTCAGCACCAGCTCCCCCACCAGGTTCATCATCCGGTTCAGCAGCGCCACGTCCACCCGCAGCGTGCTCTCCGCGGCCGTGGTCGCGGCAGGCGTCGTCGCCGCCGGGCCCTCTGCGCGCGGACGCACGCCCTCCGGCTCAGCGTTCCCCTTTGAAGGCTTCGCCGCCGCTTCCGCCGCTACGCTCATCTCGGCCTGCTCCGCTGGCTCAACCGGCGCGAACAATTTAACCTTGGCTGCCGCGGCACCCTCCCGCGCACGCACCGCCCGCGCAGGAACGGTTCGCCCGGCCTCAGCTGGCTTCTGCGGCTGCACTGCCGATTGCACAGCCGGCTGCGCCGCCTTCACCGCCTGCAGCCCTTCCAGCCGGACAATCAGCGCATCATCCTCGCCCTCGCCTTCGCTTTCCTGCTCCTCGATGGCCTTCAGAATCGAACGCAGACCATCCAGCAATTCCAGCAGCCCCGTGATGATCGGCCTGCTCGCCTTGAGCTTCCCCTCCCGCAGCAAACCCAGCAGGTTTTCCCCGGCGTGCGCCAGTTTCTCCAGACGCTTGAACCCCAGAAAGCCCGTCGTCCCCTTGATCGTATGCACCGACCGGAAAATCTCTCCAATCAGCCCAGCATCCTGCGGCCTCGCTTCCAACTCCGTGAGGCATCGCTCCATCCGGTCCAGACCTTCCTGGCTTTCGATCAGGAACTCACGTGTCAGCTCATCCATCGCCATCGCGCCCACTCACCCGCCCGCGCCGCGTCACACCGCGGCACAAGGAACCCTCAAGGCCTATATCGGTAAGAACCCCGTCAACTTGAGAAACGCGCCAACCCTCACCACACTGGGCCCTCCATCTTCCATCACTTGACAACACTGGGTGCCCCACCCTCGCTACGTCTTTGTTTTTGTGGCTAGGGTGGGAAGGATAAAACTACTGCGAGCCTCCCGCGAGCGACTGCCCCACCGCAGGTGGTGTACACCGCACCGTCCAATGCTTTAGCCTCAAACTTCATGGCGTATCCACACCAAAATCCAGGCAACCCGACCCCACCCTCGCTCGAACACCTCCTCGAACACGCACGCCTGGCCGCTCTCCACTCCTACTCCCCCTACTCTCTCTTCCGCGTCGGCGCAGCCCTCCTGCTCACCAATGGCGAAATCGTCACCGGCACAAATGTCGAGAACGTCAGCTACGGCCTCACCATCTGCGCCGAGCGGTCCGCCCTCGTCACCGCTGTCTCCCGCTTCGGCCCCCAGATCCGCATTGAGGCGGTCGCCGTCACCAACCTCAACAGCGCCGCCAGCCCGCCTTGCGGCGCCTGCCGCCAGGTCCTGGCCGAGTTCATCCTGCCAAGCGCCCCCGTCATCTTTCCCGACGCCGACGGCCCCCGCATCCTGACCTTCGCCGAGCTGTTCCCCTTCGCCTTCGACATGAATGCGAAATAGCCATTCTAAAAGGCAGAAAACGTTAAACTCATTTTGATGAAAGCTAAGACCTGTTTTCTAGTTTTATCCGCCCTGTTCGCAACCAGCCTATCTGCTCAGACAGAAGCTGCCTTTCAGCACCAGTGGCGAATCTTCCACCAACAACTTCTACTGGACAAAATCTACGGTATGATTTCGCCAGAAGTTGCTGAGACATTGATCATTCACAAAGAGGAGTTGGCCTGGAACCATCGCGGCATGGAAGCTCGCATTGCAGGTACGGTCGTTGTTGGAATTGAGATTTCCAAGGACGGCAGTGTTCGCCATCCAATTATTCTTTCCGGTCCACTCATTTTGCAGCAAGCGGTACTCGACGCCGTGCGTAAATACAAATTCAAACCATATCTGATAAATGGAGAAGCTTTTGCTCGGGCTACATGGCTTAACGTCGAAGTATCAAATTACGATGCCGAAGGACATCCTAAATAAACCGATCTTTTGTTACGCCGCCTGTACCGTCTCCCGCCGAGCGATCGTCCTCCTGATCTTCTCGCCAGCCTGCTGTTCGGCCAGCCGCAACTCGTAGAGCTTCTGCAGCTTCAACCAAATCTCCGCGGAAGTGCCAAGCCACTGGCTCAAACGCAATGCCGTGTCCGCAGTCATCGCTTGCTGCCCCTTCAGCAGTTGATAGATTCTGTTCGCCGGAACATGCAGCACTTCGGCAACCTGTGGAACTCTCAGGAAGGTCTGATCAAGTCTCGAAGTTCATTTAACGCGTCCCTCAGTGGCTAAAGCCACGTTGATTTTGCAGGTTTTGCGGCACGACTAAAGTCGAGCCCTTTCAAAACATCGACTTGTTCAG
>JBEKZG010000219.1:0-6372 GCA_049510095.1 Occallatibacter sp. | reverse complement strand
CGACCCCGGCCACGGTACATGGTGCGGCAGTAGACGATGTGCTTTCAGCGTTGATGAATCTCGGCTATCAGCGGCCGGCGGCGGAGAAGGCCATTGAGCAGGCCGTGGCCAAAGACAAGGCGCTGGCGGGGGATTTCGATGGGCTGTTCCGCGGGGCGCTGAAGGTGATTCGGTGAGAAGCAGATTGCAGGTTGCAGATGACAGATTACAGTTGCCGGCTCTTCGCTGATGGATTTGAATTGTGCTGCCGTCGAACGAATGAATGAAGGGCTCAAGTGTGGCTTAAGGGATCGTGATGACTAAGTGGGTTAATGCTGTGATCCCGATGCTGGTGTGCGCGGATGCAGGGGCGGAGATTGAGTTCTGCAAGGCGGCGTTTGGGGCGCGGGAGCTTTCGCGGCGTGTGGATGAGGATGGCGACGTTACCCATGCGACGCTGGGGATTGGGGAGCTGCTGATTATGGTTCATGGCCTGACAGCGCATTTAGCTAGCAGGGCGCCTAATCTGGATGGAAGCTCGCCGGTGGTGATTTATCTCTACCTCGAAGGAGTGGACGCGGTCGTGGAGCAGGCGGTTGCGGCGGGGGCGCGGATTCTGACACCGCTGGAAGATCAGTTCTGGGGCGACCGCATGGCACGGATTGTGGATCCGGCGGGGCATGTTTGGAATTTGGCTAGCCGGATGGATGGCGCGCAATAACGAGACTACGGTTTATTGGCGTGTCGCGTGCGCTTTGCCGCAACGGCTGTTTCTATGAGCGTTTGAAGCACCTTTAAGTCGACATCGGCCAGCTTCTTGATGTACAGGCATCCTTTGCCGGTAGTGTGCTTGCCTAGCTTGGCGAGCAACGCTTCAGCGCCATCAAAGCCTATGGCGCCGTACAAGACGTTGGCGGCTTTGCGTGAGGAAAAGCCGACGATGAGATTGTCGCCCTCGCGACCGCTGTCGTAGGTATAGTGGTAGGTGCCGAAGCCCACGATCGACGGACCCCACATTTTGGGCTCGTCGCCAGTGACCTTTTGCATCAGCTTGGCCAATGCTTTGGCGTCTGCGCGCCGGGCCTCGTCGCACGCATCGAGAAACGCTGGAACGCTGATGGAGGTTGGTTTGGTCTTGTTCTCGGCCATGTGTTTGCCTTTGGGTCCAATATTGAGAGGTTACCGGATCATTTTATCTCTGGTCTGGCTCAAACTTGATTAGAAAGATTGACTACGGGAGATGAGCGGTCGTGCTCCGCTCTAGCCAGCCAGACGCTGGCTCTTACCCTGCCGCAGGAAAACGGCGATCGTGCCTTCCGCGTTACACTCTTCATTGCTATGGCTATCAAGGTGAAGGACACGACTGCTGCTGCATCCGCGCCTGCTTATTTGCGTCAGGAGGGGCTGAAGTTTCTGCGGGGCCTCGAGAAGAACAATGACCGCGAGTGGTTTAACGAGCGGAAGGCCATGTATGAAGCTGAGCTCAAGGGGCCGATGCTGGCGATCGTTCGCAAGATTACGGACGCGATGACGGAGTTTGCACCGCATCATGTGCGGCCGGCGGAGAAGTCCCTGTTTCGCATCTATCGCGATACGCGGTTCAGCCACGACAAGAGGCCCTATAAGACGCATGTGGCGGCGTGGTGGAGTCATACGGGGATGGAGAAGACTTCGGGTGCGGGGTACTACTTCCAGATAAGCCCGAAGGGTGTTGTGATTGCCGCGGGGGCGTATATGCCGGAGAAGGAGCAACTAGCGGCGATACGGCATTGGCTGCTGGAGAACCATGTCGCATTCAGGAAGGTACTGGACCGGCCGGCGGTGAAGAAGACTTTTACCGAGTTTGAGGGCGAGGCGTTGACGCGGCCGCCGAAGGGGTTTCCGTGCGAGCATCCGGCGATGGATTTGATCAGGCAGAAGCAGTGGGGGTTGAGCGCGACTTTGCCGGCGGAGACGGCGCTGGAGACGGATTTTGCGCAGACGGTGACGAAGCACTTCAAGCTGCTTGCGCCGCTGGTGGATGCGCTGAATACGCCGATTGCGGCGTCGATTGCGCCGAAGAAGAAGGTGCTGTTCGGACTGGAATAGGCGGAGTGCCCTGGTTGGATTTCGCATCGGCCCTACGGGTCGATGGGGTCTCGACGCTTGTTCTCCCCGGATTTCGTCCGCCACGGCGGACTACATCCGAGGCTATCTTCGATCCATCCCGACGGGATGGGAAGCTGTAGAGCGCCAGGATGACCCGGGATTGGTAGCTGTTGTAACTTGCGGCGTCGGGCGTGGTCTGCGGGCTATCTCGAAGGGTGAAATTGGCTAAAACCGGGCAAAATCGGGCAAATCTCGGAGAAATCTTGCGAAAATCCCTAAAAACTTGTGGAAATTAGGCTTTTTCGGTTGACTTTCCCTGGCTCCAAGCCGCATTGTAACGAACGACAGGGTTCTCCGGACCCGCATGAATACAGGGGAAACGTGCATTGTTGCCCCGGTCAGCACTCCCTCCATGCGGTTCGCACGACGCGAAGGAAGCCCAGGCAACATCAGGCAGCCCCGAGGGCTGACCCATAAGGAGAACAAACACATGGCAACTGGACTGACCAAGACCGCACTGACGCGGCAACTGGCGGAGAAGCTGGAATTGACCAACAAGCAGGTTGCGGGCTTCCTGGATCTGCTGGCGGAGACCGCAATCAAAGAGACGAAGAAGAACGGCGTCTTCGTGATTCCCGGCATTGGCCGCCTGGTTAAGGCCGAGCGCAAGGCCCGCATTGGCCGCAACCCGCAGACGGGCGCGGCGATCAAGATCAAGGCCAAGACCGTTGTCAAGTTCCGCGTGGCCAAGGCCGCGAAGGACGTGATTGCACCGGTAAAGAAGTAGGATTCCACGCATTTAAGGCATTTCGGACTGGGACGAGAAGGGAGGAGCCGATGGCTCTTCCCTTCTTTTTTGTTTGCGTAAATGTTCGGGCGAAGCGAAAGAGTCGATTCGTATGGCAGGCTGAGACATCGTATGAGTTATGGCTAGTCTAGTTGGCAATGCGAGTTTTACGAAGATGGATACGGCTCCAGCGGTGGGCGCGCCTGTTGTTGTTTTGCTGCGCCTGGAGGGATTGGCCGCGGCGGCGTTCTCCGCGGTGCTTTATGCGCGGACCGGTGCGAGCTGGTGGTTGTTTGCGGCGCTGTGGCTGGCTCCGGATTTAAGCATGCTGGGTTACCTCGTTGGCCCGAATTTGGGGGCGCGGATTTACAACGCGATCCACAGCTACGTGACTCCGGGAACGCTCGCAATTTGCGGCATGCTGTTTGGCAGCTCGGCGGTGGTGCCGATTGCGCTGATCTGGATGAACCACATTGGCGTCGACAGGCTGCTGGGATATGGGCTGAAGTATCCGGCCGGCTTTGGATGGACGCATTTGGGCAGGATGGGCGGCAAGATGGGAAAACACACGGAAACTATTCTGGCGAGCTAGTTGTTTCCCGAAGCTCCGGCATGAGCGCGCGCACCACCAGTGACAGGCCGAAGGTGACAGCGATGGCCCTCCACATGAGCTGGGTGTCGTAAGTCCACGACAGGAATGCAATGGTGACGAACACGCCGATGGGGTTGATCTCCGAGATCACGCCCTGCAGCCAGTGCGGCTTGTTTCCCGAGGGACGAAGTGTGGTGCGCAGGCGTGGAATGAGACGAGGCACGACGAGCAGATATTTGCGATAGGGTTCGCCGAACTGCGCGGTGAGGAAGGACTCTTCTCCACGTATGAGATAAAAGAGAAATAGCGGCGCAGCAACCAGAACAAAGAGTGCACCGCTAGCCGGCATGAGCAACGCGAGAGCGGCGAACATGCAGCCGGTGCCCAGATAGAGCGGGTTGCGGGCATAGCGGAATGGCCCGTCGGCCGTGAGCGCGCCGGCTTGCATTTCTCCGTCGAACACCACGCCGTGTCCCAGCCAGGCCGCGCCCCAGATACGGAGAACCGCGCCCATGGCGGCAATGAGAGCACCGCAGACGATGATGACGGGAGTGGCGACGGTAAAGCTCAACAGGCCCGTACGGCTGATCTCAAGGGCCAGCCACTCAAGCAGCAGGATGTGGCTGCCGATGCCCCGGTACTGAGTCCACGGCGCCCAAAAGCCCAGAACAATGATCACCATGTTGATGAACATGCGGTAACGAAACAAAACTGCGCTGACTGTCATTAATCAGACCCCAAAGCCGGAGTGTAGCATCCGGCTGATGGAGCGAATTACGCAAGAGGGCGCGCGCGGGTTCCGTGCTATTCCGTGCGGAGGGCCTGCATGGGATCGATGGAGGCGGCTTGGCGGGCGGGCAGATACGCTGCGAGCGCGGCGAGGGCGCAAAGGAACGCGGCGGCGGCGAGGAAGATGAGAGGGTCCGCTCCTCCATTTCCCATAAGCTTTGGACCTGCGCCCATGGCGGAGTTGGTGAATGAGACAGAGGAAACGGCGCGCACCAGTGCGACGGCGAACAGAACTCCGGCGACAAGACCGAAGGCGGTGAGCGAGAGGCCTTGCAGGACCACCATGCGCAGGACATGACGGGGCTGCGCACCAAGCGCCATGCGCACGCCAATCTCCTGTGTGCGCTGCGCGACCCAATAGGCCATGACGCTGTAGAGGCCGACGGCGGCGAGGAGCACGGCGATGCTGCCGAGCACAGCCATGAGGCTGGCGGCAATTTTCTGCGGATAGAGCGATGCGCCGATGAACTCGCGAAGCGGCACTGCATCGAAGACGGTGACGTTGGGATCGAGGGCGCGGGTTTGGGCGCGCAGAGTGGTGAGCACGGTTTCAGGATTGCCGTGGGTGCGGACGTAGAAGGCGAGATTCATATCGGTGCGATAGATCTGCCGGAATGATACGTAGAAGTAGGGCGTGTCGGGCTCGCCGAGGTAATGGTACTTGGAGTCTTTGGCGACGCCGACGATGCGGAAGTCGACGCCCCAGCCGTGGACTTTGCGTCCGATGGGATCGCGGCCGGCGAAGAAGCGGCGGACGAAGGCTTCATTGACGATCATCACGAAGGGAGCCTTGTCGCCTTCGTCGTCAGCTTCAGTAAAGTTGCGGCCCTCCACGATGGGGATGTGCATGAGGGGCAGATAGCCGGGCGAGATGACGCTGCGAAAGATATCCATGTTCTCGTTGGGCTGTTGTGCGTAGCCTTCAATCTTGAGCTCTTCCCACCAGCTGGGCTCGAAACCGAGAGGCACGCCGTCAGAGTAAGCGACGTCAGCGACGCCGGGCGCGGATTGCATTCGCTCAGCGAGACGGCGGCAGAAATCTTCGCGTTGCTGAAGGTTGTAGCCGCTGGTGTTGAGATAGAACTGGCTGAGCAGCACATGGTTGGGATCGAAGCCGGGATCGATGCGCATGGTGGTTTGGAAGCCGCGCGCGAAGAGGCCTGCGCCGACGAGAGCGACGAGAGCCAGTGCAACTTCAGACGCAACCAAGATGGAACGGAGACGATTGCGGCGTCCGGCGCTGCCGCTGCGCCCGCCTTCGTTCATGCGGGCGTTTAAGTTGATGCGGCCGACCTGCAAGGCAGGGGCGAGGCCGGCAACCAAGGCAGCGAAAACACAAAGACCAACGGTGAAAGCGAGCACGGTGAGGTTGGGGCGAGTGTCCATGGAGACGAGCTGTTCCATGGGTCCGGGCGGCATGAGATAGCGCAGCGCGTGGCTCGTCCACGGCGTGGCGGCGATGCCGAGGACCGCGCCGGCGGCGGTGAGCAATAGGCTTTCGGTGAGGACTTGGCGGGCTAACCTCATGCGGGTTGCGCCGAGGGCAAGTCGGGCGGCGAATTCCTTTTCGCGCACGGTGGCGCGCGCGAGCTGGAGGTTGGCGACGTTGGCGCAGACAATGAGCAGGACAAGAATGCAGACACCCATGAGAATGCGGAGCGGGCCGACGAGCAAGCCCTGCGGGCCGTGCGGGGATTTCCAGAGCGGCAGCAGCGTGGCACTCATACCTTCGCTGACGTCAGCATTGGCGACGGCCATGCGGCCGGCGAGGGCACCAAGTTCCTGACGGGCCTGATCGACGGTGACGCCCTGTTTGAGACGCGCGATGCCGAGCATGTTGCGGTTGTGGCGGTCACGCAGCATGCGCGGACTCACGCCGTTGAGCACGGGTTGCTGCATATACGGAATCCAGAGGTCAAAAGCGGTGACGGGCATGGAACCGTGGAAGGCGGGCGGGGCAACGCCCACGATGGTGAGCTCATGTTGGTTGACGCGGAGAGTTCTGCCGATGATGTTGGGGTCGGCGTTCAAGTGAGAGCGCCAGTAGCGATCGCTGATGACGACGATGGGAAACGAGCTTGGCGCGTCTCCATATTCAGACGGTAGAAAGACGCGGCCTTGCTCCGGCGTGACGCCG
>JBEKZG010000218.1:0-6380 GCA_049510095.1 Occallatibacter sp. | reverse complement strand
CATCATTCGTCCGCCGGGGTTCGATGCTGCCAAGAAGTATCCGGTGAAGTTTCTGATTCATGGCGGGCCGCAGGGGGCCTGGGGCGACTCGTGGTCGTATCGGTGGAATGCGGAGCTGTTTGCGGCGAATGGCTACGTGGTGATCATGATCAATCCGCGCGGGTCGACGGGGTACGGGCAGGACCGCGTCGATGGGGTGAATGGGGACTGGGGCGGGAAGCCGTTTACCGACCTGATGACGGGGCTGGATTATGCCGAGGAGCATTATCCCTTCATCGACAAGACGCGGGAGTGCGCGCTGGGCGCCAGTTACGGCGGGTACATGGCGAACTGGGTGCTGGGGCATACGAACCGGTTCAAGTGTATTGTGAGCCATGATGGGATGTTCGATGCTGAGTCGGCGTTTGGATCGACGGAGGAAGACTGGTTCAACATTTGGGAATTTAAGGGACACCCGTGGGACTACTACGGGAAGCCGGATGCGGAGAATCCGTTCAGGAAGTGGTCGCCATCGTTGTATGCGAAGAACTTCAAGACGCCTACGCTGGTGATTCACTCGCAGCTTGACTACCGGCTGGATGTGAGCGAAGGGTTTCAGCTTTTCGATACGCTGCAGTTGCTGAAGGTGCCGTCGAAGATGCTGTACTTCCCGGACGAGGGGCACTGGGTGCTGAAGCCGCAGAACTCGCAGCTTTGGT
Organism: Occallatibacter sp.; assembly: GCA_049510095.1. Lineage (GTDB taxonomy): Bacteria > Acidobacteriota > Terriglobia > Terriglobales > Acidobacteriaceae > Telmatobacter. The sequence goes on along the minus strand of JBEKZG010000218.1, from coordinate 5,682 downwards.
ATAAGACGGTGAATGAGTGGGTGGACGAGTGGACGGGGAAGCGGCTTCCAGCTTCAAGCTTCTAGCTGCTAGCTCGTCCACGCTGCTCCCGAGTTTTGAACATCGCTAAGAACAAGTCTCTGGACAAAGAGCTAGAGGCTGGAAGCTAGAGGCTAAAAGCTGCCGTTCCAATCCAAATCCGGGAAGCCGCGCGAGTTCCTTAACGAGGCGGGACTGTATGAGTACGGCGTGAAGGCGCTGGGGAAGCGGATGCGCACCGTGTCTGAATTGCGCCGCTTGATGAAGGCGCGCGTGGAGCCGGGTGAAGCGGGTGAGGCTTACATTGCCGCGGCGCTGGTCCGCCTGAAAGAGCAGGGTTACCTGGACGATGCTGCGTTTGCCGAAACCTATGCGCGGCTGCGGCAGCAGAACGAAAAGCTTGGGGTTCGACGGGTGCGGCAGGACCTGCAGCAGAAGGGCGTGGCCAAAGACCTGATTGCCGATACACTGGATGCCCGCTATGGCCAGACCAACGAGGAAGCGCTGGCGCGGGAACACCTGGAGCGCAAACGAATCCGCAAGCCGGAGAACGAGAAAGAGACGGCGCGGGTGATGCGGCGGCTGGTGACGGCTGGGTTTTCTACGGGTGTGATTTACAAGATTTTGCGGCAGTGGGATGTGCCGGATGAGGCGCTGGCGGCGCTGGAGAATTTAGAACAGGAACGGGGCGAAGAGTGAGTCTTCGCCCCGCATGCCGCGCCCTGCGCCAATTACACTGAGAAAGCTATGAAAGACGTTTCCGGGAACAATATTCGCGAGACATTTCTGCGCTTTTTTGAGACGAAGGGGCACCGACGGGTGCACTCCTCCTCGCTGGTGCCTGCCAACGACCCTACGCTGCTGTTTACCAATGCGGGGATGAATCAGTTTAAAGACCTGTTTCTGGGGGCGGAGCGGCGTGCGTACTCGCGAGCGACGACGAGCCAGAAGTGCGTGCGCGCGGGCGGGAAGCACAACGACCTGGAGAACGTGGGGTTTACGCGGCGGCACCACACGTTCTTTGAGATGCTGGGGAACTTCAGCTTTGGCGACTACTTCAAGCGCGAGGCGATTGAGTTTGCATGGGAGCTGGTGACCAGCGACGAGTGGTTTGGGATCCCGAAAGACCGGCTGTATGTGACGATTTTTGAGGGCGACCCGGCGAATGGGGTTTCGCGGGACGATGAGGCCGAGGGGTACTGGATGGAAGTGGGCGTGCCGAAGGAGCGGATCTTTCAGTATGGATTGAAGGACAACTTCTGGCAGATGGGCGAGACTGGGCCTTGTGGGCCGTGCTCGGAGATTTTCTACGACATGGGGTTGGAGGCGTCGGAACACGGGAAGGATTTGCCGTTTGGGCAGGACGATGCCCGGTATGTGGAGATTTGGAATTTGGTGTTTATGCAGTTCGACCGGGCCGCTATCGTGGACCCGGCGACTAAGGCCACTAGTTATAAGCTGACGCCGCTGCCTAAGCCATCGATTGATACCGGGATGGGGTTGGAGCGGGTTGCGGCGGTGCTGCAAGGGAAGATTTCTAACTTTGAGACGGATTTGTTCGTACCCCTTATCAGGAATGCCTATCGTTTGGTAAATCAGGATTTCAGTGGCTCAGTAAGTGGAGCTAGGTCCGGCTCGTATAGCCACTCAATTTCGGGTTCTAGGTCGAATAGCGATGAAGAGCTAGTAAAGAGCGCAAGTCTGCGGATTATTGCGGACCATGCGCGGGCGGCTACGTTTCTGATTAATGATGGCGTGGTGCCTTCGAATGAAGGGCGCGGGTATGTGCTGCGGAAGATTCTGCGGCGCGGGATTCGGCATGGAAGATTGCTTGGACAGGAGCAGCCGTTTTTGTTTGAGATGGTTTATGCCGTGCGGGATTTGATGCTGGGCGCTTATCCGGAGCTGGCCGATTCGGCGGGACGGATAGCAAAAGCGATACATGCGGAGGAGTTGCAATTTGATCGCGTAATCGAGACTGGGTTTAAGGCGCTTGAAGAAAATGTTGAGGAATCCGTTATCGCAGTAGCAGAGACCGTGAAAATCGCTGCGCAAGACGTTAAAGCTGTCCTTGAGGAGGCATCGGCTAACTCTGCAGTTAGAGACTTCTCCATGGATATTGAGGAACTAGACGAGAAGATCACCTCAAAATCTGATGCAAAAGACCTCGCGAGCAAATTACGGGCGTTCTCTGCTCGGGCGAATGAGGCGCTCAGTAGAATTGCTGAAGACCCTTCTGTACAGAGATTTGTAGAAAGGATGGCGACAGCCAATGAGGAGTTGAAGAGGGTTGCCGAGAGTTCTGCCTTACAGATGCTTACTAAGACAATGGCGTCTTTCAATTCGCCAATGAATGAAATCGCCAACAGCCCTGCAGTACAGGAGCTCGCGAGGAACATAGAGTCTTTCAATTCGCGGATGGCTGAGATTGCCGACAGCCCCGCGGTACGAGAGCTCACCAAGAGCATGGAAGCCTCTCAGCTAAAGATGGCTGAGATCGCCGGCAGCCCCGCAGTACAAGAGCTCACCAAGAGCATGGAAGCCTCACAGCTAAAGATGGCTGAGAGTTTCGCTGCGAAGGAGATTGCAAGAAATGTGCAGGAATTCTCAATCAAGGCAAATGAGGCTCTGAGCAGAATCGCAGCGACTAAGCCCAAAATCGCGGGAGACCGTGCTTTCCATCTCTACGAGACGTTTGGGTTGCCGCTGGACTTTATGGTGGATGCGGCTCGCGACGCGGGTTTGGCATTCGACAGCGTTGGATTTGAAGCTGCGCGGGCTGAAGAGCAGGCGCGGGCGCGGGCTAGTTGGAAGGGTGGGAGCCAGAAGACTGCTAGCCCGGTGTTGCGCGATCTGCCTAAGACTTCGTTCCTTGGCTATAGGCAGCTAACGGCTCACAATGTCGAGGTGCTGGCACTTGTGAAGGACGGGTTGGGTGTGCCTGCGGCTAATGCTGGCGATCTGGTGGATGTTGTGCTGGATCAGACTAGCTTTTATGGCGACTCGGGCGGGCAGGTTGGGGATACTGGGCTGTTTCTTTCGCCGGATGGGAATACTACCGTGGCCGAGATTACCGGGTGTGTGCTGCCGGTGCAGGGGGTGCGGGCGCATAAGGCTGTGCTTAAGCAGCCGCTGGCGGTGGGTGACCATGTGAATACGGTGGTGGATGGGGATCGGCGGAACTCGATCCGGCGCAACCATACGGGGACGCATCTGCTTCATGCGGCGCTGCGGCAGGTTCTGGGGACGCACGTGAAGCAGGCTGGGTCGCTGGTTGAGCCGGGGAGGCTGCGGTTCGACTTTTCGCACTTTGCGCAGGTTGCGGATGAGGAGTTGCAGGAGATTGAGGACATTGTGAACCGCGAGGTGCTGGCCAACGCCAAGGTGGACACGCTGGAAGATGTGCCTATCGATGTGGCCGTGAATGAGTACCACGCGATGGCGCTGTTCGGCGAGAAGTACGGCGATAAGGTGCGGGTGGTGAAGTTGTCAGATGGGTTTTCGACAGAGCTTTGCGGAGGGACGCATACGGGGGCTACGGGCGAGATTGGGCTGCTGAAGCTGGTGAGCGAAAGCTCGGTGTCCTCTGGTGTGCGGCGGATCGAGGCGATTAGCGGCATGGGGTCGCTGGATGAGTTTCGCCGCGATGCCGATGTGGCGCGGGTTGCTGCGCAAGTGGCTGGCACTGCCGGCGAGATGAGCCTTGCGGATTCTCTCCGGGCTCGACTTGCCGCGCAGGAAGATGAGATGAAGCGGCTGCGCCGGGAACTGGAAGAGGTTCGAATGAAGTCGGCTGCTGGCGCGTTGGATGAGGCGGTGGCCCAGGGCGTGGACGTGAAGGGCGTGCGGCTGGTTGTGCTGCGGGCCGACAGCCTGGAGCGCGGGCAGTTGCGGACGCTGGTGGATAACGTGAAGCAGAAGCTGGGCGAGGGCGTGGTGGTGCTGGCTTCCGCGCAGCCTGAAGGCAAGGTTTCTCTGATTGCCGGAGTGACACCGGGGCTGACGAAACGCATCCAGGCTGGGAAGCTGGTGGGTGCTGTGGCGAAGCTGGTGGGCGGGTCGGGAGGCGGGAAGGCGGAGATTGCGGAGGCCGGCGGGAAAGATCAGGGGTCGATCGATGCGGCGCTGCGGGCGGCTGCGGGAATTGTTGGAGAATTGCTGGGGTAGCCACCTGCGGTGGGGCAGACGCTCGGGGAGGCTCGCACTGGGATCTCACGCTTGCGCCAGAAAAAAGCGCAAGGGGCTGTGCTCAGTGAATGAACCTTGCCAGTCCGGGGCTAAACAGGTTGCGAAAGAGACCTGCCTTTGGTCGAATTTGGCGAGAGACATCCCTCAGCGGCTGAAGCCGGCGCTCATTTCAGAGCATTTATGGCACGATTAAAATCGTGCCCTTTCAAAGCAATGGCATGAATGCCGACTGAAGTGAGTTTTTCCGCAGCTTGTAAGTAAAGCCCATAGCCGCGGGCGCGTGTTTCCTACCGGATGTGGAAGGCGTAGGCCGCGCCAAAGGAGATGATCGGATAGACCTTCAGCGGATTCAGATCCGAATTCCATTTTGTGACCTGCGCCGTCAAATTGCTCTGGACCGATGTTGCAAGCGGGTTGTTGCCGGTGACTGAGGCGCACTCTGTTTGCGCCTGGTCGTAGCAGGCCGAACCCGCCAGGTTGACATTCAGCGCGGGTGCTCCGCTGACGGCAACGCCGATTTCGAACGGGAATGACAGATGGTGGCCCTTCCGCGGAATCTGATTGCCAAAGCCGGTGGTGATGGTGAATGCCGGCTGGGTGGTGTGGAGGCTCAGGCTGCCGCTTGCGGTCAACGGATTCGCGCTGTCCGAATAGTAATTTTGATCGTTGAGCGTAAAGCTGGTTCCACCCGGAACGTTGGCGGACGCAGTAAGCTGGTTGCCGTTGTAAAGCAGGAGACCTGGGCTGAGACGGAACCCCTTGAAGAGCGGCGCCTTCTGGAAGGGATAAAGATCAAGCGCGGCGCCGAATGAATCCAGATTGAGTGTCGCGCCGGCTGCAAATCCATTCGTGGTGAAGTTGGTGGAGTAGTTGAAGATGTTGCCCTCGCCGCGCAGATTCAAGTAGTCATTGATGTTGGTGGTGAGCTGGAGCCCGACGCCGAGCGGCGAAATGCCCACACCGAGGGCGACCCGCGAAAAAGGCTTGTGGGGAAGAACGGGCGAATCGATGCCGGCCGCGGCAGCGGCACTTCCAGCATCAAGAGTTGCAGCATCAAGAGTTCCAGCTTCAAGAGCGGCATGGTCATTGAGCACATTCTGGGATAAAACCGCAGACTGGGCCACCAGCACCGCCGGCACCGCCGACAGCATGAAAGCGATAAGACAAGCGACTTGCTTCATGAAAAAACCTCCAAGGACAAGCTAGAAAGACCTCAAACACAGTGAGATCGACTGAACGCCCAGGCCTTTGGAGCGCCTGAAAGACTCGAGGCACGACAACAAGCATTGCCGTTTTGCAGCGGAGTTTGAATAAAATTACCACGATTCTCCGATAACCAGAAAGTGAATTCTCCACCTTTCGCGGCCGGAGTTCCTAATTCAGGAATAAGCCCAGGAATCGTCCCAGCCGGTGATCAAGTTTCTTATTCAGTAAAGGGAACGGCGGGGCCGATTGCCGGAATGGCGGCAAATACAA
>JBEKZG010000217.1:0-6402 GCA_049510095.1 Occallatibacter sp. | reverse complement strand
CAGAACAACCCCCAGCCACCAGCGCCAGTTCAAGAGCAGACGGAAGAGCCTGCGCACGGGCAAGCGCCAACCCCATTGAGCGGTGGCTGCGCCGAGCGCGATGAGTTTGCCAGGGACAACGATCCAGCGGAGAATCCACTCCGCGATGGTGAGCCAGCGGACAATGTGCGCGTAGGTAAAGACGACGGCGCGGGAGTGGGCCGATGCCTGCGAGTTGAGGTAGCCGGCCCAGAGCGGAATCTGGTCGTCGCACCAGTCGAGCAGCTCCCAAAGCGCGGCGCCGACGGCGATCCAGACGAGCAGGGTAAGGGCGCCCCATACGAGCTTGACGCGCTTGCCGTCGTCATCGGACAGGGCGCGCACGGTTGCGGCTTCGAGTTCCAGGGCGCAGATGGCGAGCAGCAGGGGAATGAGCAGGCTGAGCGCGACTTGCCAGATGTGTTTGTCGGGAAGGCGCGTCCAGGCAATTCCCGCGACAATGAGGAGCAGCGTGATGCCGAACTGGGCCGCGACCCAGAGGCGCGCGCGGCTCAGCCTTGCGAAGAGATCCTTGAGCGATTTCACTGCTGCACCTCCAATGTCGCCGGGTCGCTTGTGGCCTGGACGTTCGATTGATACATGGGTTCCACCTGCGCGGGACTGATGGCGAATTTGCCGGGATTGACGACCTTCAGCAGGTAGACATATTCGCGGCGGCCACTGAAATCCGTATTGAAGAACGCGGCGCGGTCATCGTGGAATTCCTTGCGCGTAAACCAGTCGGCCCACCAATCGGGCTTGTTGTTGAGTGCGTAGAGGGCGGTGTTGGCGAGGAACTCAGTGCCGGCGGGGATGGGGTCCTCGGCGAGCAGGTACTTCCAGCCGGTGCCGTTGACGGCAAGACGCACGGCTACTATATCTCCCACGTGTGCAGGGCCGTTGAGGGGAGCCAGGTCGTAGGTGATGGGATCGGTGGGCGCGGCCTGCTTCTTTTGCAGTACGTAATAGTCGCGGGTTAGGTTGAGAGCGAGTTTGCCCTGCTGGTAAAGCTTCTTGTCTGCGGAGTACCAGGCATTTTCCGCGGACCAGTAAGTGATGCCGTTGCCCGATTTGCTAATGGTCACCTGGCCGCCGTTAGCCGACTGCGAGGCGGGTACGGCGATCTTCCACGGAAGAGCGAAGGCATCGCCGGGCGCGAAATGATGTTTGCCGACGCTTGCGCCGTTGACCAGGACCTCGACGTCGGAGGAGTTGGCGAGTTCGCCACTGAGCGAGAGGTAATCGGTGAGGCCCTGGATGACCATGGCGGTCTGCTTGGTGGAGTACCAGTAGTCGCCGTCACGGTGCATGGCAAGCCAGACGGCTGCTTTGGGAAGCAATCCGCTGCCGCGATCCTCGCGGATGATGAGCTTGAGAGCCAGGGCGGTGGTTTCGTTGGAAGTGTCTCCCCAGTCTTCGAGCAGCTCATCGTAATTACCCGACCACCAGGCATTGGCACCGTCGGATTTGGCTCTCTTCTCAAGGAGTTCGGCTGCCTGCTTGGCACGGGCGTCTCCGGCGGCATCGAGCGCGAGGCCGGCGAGCGCGAGTCCTTCATCGCTGAGTTTATCGCGAGTGTCCCAGACGTTTTCCAGAGCATCTTTGGGCGCGCCGCCCGTGGTTGAGAGGGCGTAGACGGCATACGCGCGCAGGCCGGGAAGCATGTCGGGGTGGGCGGCAAGGGCGGATTGCAGGAAGGCACGGGCCTTGCCGAGCCGGTCGTCATCGATCTTGTAACCCGCGTCCTTTGCCTGGCCGAGACCGCTCACGACGTAGGCGGTCATGAAGACGCGGCTGGCATCGTCGGGCCACCATCCCCAGCCACCGTCGTCGTGCTGGTAACTGTAGAGACGCTCAAGACCGGCGTTGACCATGTCGCGCAACGTGGCACGGTCGATGGGAGATTTGATATTGAGCTTGTCCACCGCCTGCGAAACGATAACGTCGGGCAGGAAGCTGGACATGGTTTGCTCGGTGCATCCCCAGGGGTAGCCGGTGAGGTAATCGAGCGCGTCGAAGACGGTGCCTGCGACGCTGGGCGCGACGGTGATGGTGAGTGTGCGCGAGCCGGCATCGGAAGCCGCGGGGTAGTTGTAATTCCATTGGGCCTGGCCGGAGCCGGAGAAGACCACACCCGATGTGGCCGCCCGCTGCTTGACGCCAAAGGCTTCAATGGGGATGGTCATTTCAAGTTCGTCGGATTCTTCATTGGTCAGCGCTTTAGCGGTGAGAACAGCATCGCCGGTGACGTGGGCTTTAACGCGCCAATCGGCGAAGTTTTCGCCCTTCGATGGGATGGTGATTTTCTGCGTTTGGCCGCCGATGACCTCGAGGCCGGAGACATCGAGGGCGAACGTGACTTCCTTTGCGTCTTCGAGGTAGTTGTGGGCGATGACGCGGAGCGTGGTCTCGTCGCCCTGGCGGAAGAAGCGTGGCGCGGCCAGGCGGACGATGAGATTCTTGCGGACGAGGACGCGGGTGACCACGCCACCGGCTTTGCCGTCGTCAGTCATGGCGCGGATGGTGGTGCGCCAGGTGGTGAGGGCGTCAGGGAAATTGAACTCGACGCGCGCGTGTCCGTCGGGGCCGGTACGGACATTGGGATTCCAGTAGGCCGTATCGGGGAAGGCCTTGCGGACTTTGGGCACCACGAGGTCGGAGCCAGGCTTCACCTGTGCCAGACGGGGGTGGTATGTGCCATCAGCAAGCAGGGCCAGCAGTGGGCTCTTCAATCCGGCCTGGCCGGAGAAGAAGAAGTCGAAGGAGGTTTGAGGCTGGAGATAGACAAACCGCTTGGGATAGAAAGAAGCGACGATGTCGCCGCTTTCATCGGGGCGAACGGAGTAGAGCGCCTCATCCACTTCGCCGAAGCTGAGGTCCGCCTGGACCGGCTTGCCCTGGTAATCGACGGCGAAGACATCGAAGCTGCCTTTTTCGCCGGGAAGATATTTGGGCTTGCTGGGCGTTGCGGTGATGGTCAGCGTGCGCTCGACGAGCGGGACTTTGAGGCTTTTTTGCGCGGTGATGACCTGGTTGTCGTGCACGATGACGGCGTTGATGACGATGTTGGGCTGGGCCAGTTTGGTGATGGGCACGTCGAAGGGAACGCTCTTGCCTGTTAAGTGAATGAGCTGCTTCCACTGCACGGTGTCGCCTTCGGCGGTTACCACGGCCCAGGACTCATCGAGGCTCGTGACCAGGAGCAGGTGAGCGGTGTCGCCTACCTGGTAGGTCTTTTTGTCGGCGACTATCTGAGCCTGCGTGTTGGCGTTGTACCACTCGCCCGCGTTGCTCCAGATCCAGACCCAGGTCTTGCCTTCGACGGTGCGTTTTTCAGGGGTCTGGGCGCTGGCGGTTACCTCGAAGTCGCCGCTGCCGTCATTGCCGCCAAGAGGAAGATCGACCAGCACTGTTCCATCTGCGCCGGTTTGCGCATCGCGAGCGATGACGGGGGTTTCCGAGGATTGGTGGGTGACGGAATCCCACTTACGCATGGTCATGGCGACGTGGACCGCGGTCTGGATGGGTTTGCCGTCGTAGTCCTGCGCGGTGACTTTCACTTTGGGAGTCTGGCCGGGTTCGATGACATAACTCGCTGGCTCGGCACTGATGCGGCATGCGCCGTATGTAGCTAGCACCGTGGAGTGGCCGCTGACTTCGCGATTGGCCTCGTCGGTTCCGCGCGCCTCAATGCGGTAGTCCTGATCCAGGTGCTTGCCGTCGACCGCGACGGGGAGGGAGATTTTGAGCTGGCCATTCGCGTCCAGAACGCCGTCATGCTCCTGTTGCTCGGTCTGGCCGAAGGTGTCGTCAGGTTCGTCGCCGGCTCCTTCGGCAGAGCCTTCGCCCTCGCTGTTGTCGTCGGACTCGTCTTCGTCCCACCAGTAATGCTGCGAGGTGTGGACGACCCACTTCACCTTGGCGCCGGCGACGGGCTCGCCGAAGAAATAACGCGCTTCAATGGTGGCCTGGATGGTGTTGCCCTGGAGGATGCGCGGTGCGGTTGGCTTGACGGTGACCTGGTATTCGGGCTTCTTGTATTCCTCGACGTAAAAGCTGCCGCCGCCCATCCCGTGCAGCATGATGCTGTAAAAGCCCAGAGCCGCAACCGGGTCGAGATTCAGGTCGGCCGAGACAGTTCCATGCGCGGAGACAGGGACGGTCTGGGTCAGAACCGTCTTTCCATCTGGATCTGTCACCTTCAATTCGACGGTCTTATCGTCGGGCAGGATGAGATCGTCGCCCTTTTCGCGCCGGACCACCGCTTTGATGTGCACCGTATGACCCGGGCGGTAGACCGGGCGGTCAGTGTAAACATAGGCGCTCAGATTGTTCGGTTGATCACCCATGAATCCGTAGCCCCACGGAGTGACGATGGCTGCGTCCGCGCCATGCCGGGCGAGAACCCAAACATTTTCCGGTTCCGCGCCAGCCTTGACGCGAGGGGTGTTGACGGCGAGAGTCGCCATGCCGTCGGAGCCGGTTTTCGCAGACGATCGCCGAACACCGCCGAACCAAAGCGCTGTTTCCGCTTTATCGACGGGAGCCCCGGATTTACGGTCGGCAACGTAGAGGATGGTCTGGCTCCCGATGTTGCGCTCGACAATCGCGATCCTGGTGACAATGGCAACCGTATAGGCCTTGTAGGTGCCGTCGGTGGCTTCGATGAGGTAGACGCCCGAACTCAATCCCTCGATCGGCAAATCCTGCGTCTCGCTGACGAGGGCAGGCGGCGTGATGAGCTTCCATCGGGCAACAAGCTGACTCGAATTCAGCAGCGGAATCTGGGCGAATTCGGAGACTGCGCCGACGATGGTGCTGCGCTTGCCCAGCTTGCCCTGGCCTTCGCGGAAGGTGTCGCGCGCCTCGTCAGTGAACTGGCTGCGGAAGAAATGCCGCACATTCCACCAGAGATCGGCCTTGAAGTCATGGAGCCGCTCGATCCAGGTTCGCTGGTCAATTTGTTCCGCCGGAGATTGGCTCTGCACGCCGAAGCTGTGCAGGTCCTTGAGGCCGCTGAAGAATTTTTCGGCGTCGTTGACCCGATAAACGCGGAACTCGAGCGAGGGCACGTTGCGGGCGAAGAGTTGGATCTTGACCGTCTCGCCCGGGGAGAAAGTGCGCGTGGAGGAGAGCGAGAAAGAGCGCGGCGTATCTTTTGCAAAGGCGGCGGGGCCGGCGGAAAAGAGCATCGACAAAGCAAAGAGCAGGAGCTTACGCAGACTCATAGAGTTCCTCGCAGAATATTCCACCTGTAGACGCCGAGAAAGTTGGGGTTGCCGGGAAGGGGACGCCATTGCGGTTGGGGATGGTCGAGCAATTCGGCCAACAAAACGCGGCGCAATTCGCCGGCGTTACCGTGGGCAGAATGGGCAGAAGGATTGGAGGGCCCTGTGTCGTACACGACCGCTGCCTGCTCGCCGATGCGCGTAACGATCATGGAATGCCACGGCGAAGACTGACCGAATTGCCGATAGAAGAGCAAATCGCCAGGCTGGGCCTGGCGGACGTCGCGGGTGACAAACCAGGCATTGCGTTCGACCAGCATTTTGGCGTCGGCAAACTGGGCGAAGGCGCCGCTGGTTGTGTCAGCGGGGACGAAACTGCCCGGACGAACGCGAAAGAGGCCTGCGCCGAGCGGTGTTTCCGGATAGCGCAAGGAGCGAATCTCACCAGGCAGGGCGGCAACCTGAATTCCTGTGGCCAGGAACCAGGAGTCGTCGTGACGCTTGAGGGCTTCGCGGTAGGAGTAGCGCAGGAGGCTGGCGCAGTCTGTAATCTCCGCGGGGAGTTCGGAATGGGGACGGACGGCCTGGAAGTCGGCGATGGTGGTGAACCACTGGCGAAAGGCGGCCTGGTCGGCGGGATCGACGAGACGGAGAAAGTCGGGGGTGCCGTCACCGAAGCGGTCGGTCCAAGGCACGTCAGTCCTGTAGCTTGCGGTCAGAATGGAAGCTGCGGGGGCCGGCTGGTTGGTTTTCGAACCTTGAAACTCGCATCGACGCCGGTGGCCGTGCCCAAGGAGAAACAGCCGCAGGAGCAGCAAGACCACGGCGAGCGCGACGATGCCTGCGAAGATCAAGCTCGGCGTACGCGGCTTTGATTTGGGAGTCATGGCTTTGGGACTCATGCGGCGGTTGGTTGCGAGGGCGAACCCATCTTATCGTGATTCCGGCGCGTAGCGCGCAATAGAAGATGAAAAGAGCTCCGCCGTTTGCAACCTGGCTATGGGGAGGTACCGGAGCGGGAAGATATGTGACAGCACTACCGTCCGGTTATAACTCAAACAGAATCAGCTGGTTGGAGTTAGTTAGCTGTGGATTTGTGCAGTCCTTCTGCTGAAGTGCCTGTGAAATGGGCATTTTCTCGAACAGAGTTACCGAG
>JBEKZG010000216.1:0-6408 GCA_049510095.1 Occallatibacter sp. | reverse complement strand
TGGGTTCGTAAAGCATGATGTCGTCCGCGCCAGGTACCGCCATTATGGCCACGAGCCCGAACCCGTGATCCTGAACATCGCCGCGGAACTCCGCTCCTTTTCCCTTCAGTTCAGTGACCGTGCGTGAGATGTCGTCGCACATCAGGGAGATCAGATGGTGCCGCGGCGATTCGTACGTCTTGCCATCGTAGACGCTGTGGGTCGGGTGCACGCCCATCTCACTCTGGCCGGTCTTGAAGATCAGCCAGCCCGCGCCTCCACCTGCAGCATCCTCGACGTAAGGCCAGCCGAGGACGTCGCGAAGGAATGCGCGCGTTGCGGGGGCATCGTCGGAATAAATCAGGGTATGGATGCTGGTGATCATCAGACTGAATTACGGAAACAGCGTGGAAAGCATACTATTTCGGACTATTGCCAATCAAGAAGCCGCTCATCGCACTGGAGATGGAAAACTTGGACACTATTGGAAGGTGGCCCGCGACCCGATCCGCTACAGGGGGAGTCCGGGCCGCGAGGAATGCGGTCTTTATTGATCGGACACACGAGTGCGCGAGGGGGAGACTGAGACCAGGAGAAACAAATCGGAGATTCAAATCGCCGCAAGCTCCGCGGCCCCAACAGTTTGAAGGAGAAGCTATGTCCTACGGTAAAGTTCTTGCTCTCGCAGCTCTCGGTGTTGCGCTGCTCGGCGGCGCATCGAAGGGGCGTGCGCAGATTGGTGTCAGCATTGGCGTGGCGCCTGAGTGCCCTTACGGGTACTTCGACTATGAACCCTATCAATGTGCTCCGTACGGCTACTATGGACCGGACTGGTTTACTGGTGGCGTGTTTCTGGGAGCAGGACCCTGGTTCCGCGGCCATGAAGGGTTCTACGGCCATGTGGACAACCGTTTCGATCCGCATAATGGCTATAACGGGCCGATTCCCCAGCGCGGGGAGCGGCAATTCAACCACTTCCATGGGAATGAAGCGCGGGATGGGCGGGGCCATACAGGGAACGCCGGCCACGATGCAGGCAATGAACATGCGCTGCCTGGAGCACGGGGCGGCGGCTCTCGTGGCGGCGGAGGCAGGCACTAGAGTGTGGGTTCCGATCGCGTGTTAGTGGAGAGAAGATGCCCTTTCGGCATCTTTTCTCATTCTGGGGTGACTTTCGCGGTTTCTCCAACTGGACAAGCAGAATCCGGCAGCGGGCGCGCATGGGTCACTAAGACTGGACTTTATCCGCAGTGAGATGGTTCTGGAGGGATTTTGCAGCGACCCGGCCGATGCCTCGGAGGATGGCTTTGATGGGCCATTGCCCCTCGGTGTCAGGGAAGAAGATTTCGCCGGTGCGGCGAGCTTCGGGACGATAGTACCAGCGCTTGATGAGAGCCAAATGCCCCTGACGGAGGGTTGGGGATGGAGTCTGGCTGGAACTGGAAAGCACGGCGAGCGCGGCTTCAAGGCGGGATTCGAGCAGACTGCGGGGGAGTTTGAGAATATTGTTGGCTGTTTTCGTTTGATCCGCTGGGAGACTTCCGCCAGGGTCTAAAGCCCGATCGCTCTCCCGGCCGTCATCGGTACGGCTTAAGCCATGCCCTTTCAATTCGCTTGCTTGTTCAGAGGCGTCCCCGGTTTGCGGTTCAGGAAATTCGGGCACGGGTTCGAGGCTCATGGGCTGAGCGAAAAGCGATGTGGAACCGGCCTGCTCGTTCTGTATTCTCATGCCGAGGGTGGAAAAAAGCTGCGGGCCGCGGAGGGTCCCGTCTTTGTATAGAAATATGGAAACTTCGTCGAGGCCGGCGGAGGGTTGCAGGATGATGGCGCGCAGCTTGCTCAGTGGACGGACGAGTTCAGGTGCGAGAGCGCGGACGGATTCCACGCGCTGGACCTGGGCGTGGAGGGTTGCGGCGGTTTCGAATTCAAGGTTGGCGGAGGCCTGGTCGCGCTGGATGCGGAGCGTGACTAGACGGCTGTCGCCGCGGGTGGCGAGAAAGCTCTCGACGGCGGTGGATTCTTCTTGATAGCGCTCGCCGGTACAGCCTTTATAGCAAGGCGCCAGGCACATTTTCATCTCGGAATAGACGCAGCCGGGGTGACTGGGGTTGGGATCCAGATCGTCCGTGCAGCGGCGGAGTAGAAAGAGCTTGAGGGCTTCGTCGGCGAAGCGTTCGGCGGCGGCGCGGGACTGAAAGGGACCGTAAGCCCAGTCGGCTTCGCGCTGGCTGGGGCGGTTGGTAACGGCGATGCGCGGATAGGCGTTGCTGCCGAGATAGCGGATGAAGGCTGGGGCGCGGAGATGCATTCGGTCGTTGGCTTTGGGGCCGTAGACCTGTTGGAGTAGCTCGAACTGCAGGAGTAGAGACTCGAAGTCAGAGCCGGTGAGGCGGTATTCAATGCGGCGGACGCGGCCGGCTAGTTGGAGGCGGCGAGGATGCTTCGGAGATGGCTGGAGTAGACGTTCAAGACGGGCGCGGAGGTTGGGGGTGCGGCCTATGTAGGGTTCGGCGTGGGCTTGCTCACCGTATAGCGCAAACACAGCCGGGGCGTGGGGGAGCTGCTTCAGCGCCAGCGCCGCATTCACCGGATCAAACCCAATCTGCTCCATCATCTTGATCACAACCGTTAAGTCCTAAAGATCGCAAATACAGAGGCGGTCCGATCCTTCGATGCACCTGGTCTAGAAGTCCGGCCCGAACCGGTGTCGAGACGCTTCCGCAATCTTCTCAAGATCATCCAGAAGCTCCCGGCAAAGGTCGCAATTCCGGGAATGAGGATGGTCGTAGGGGTCTTCCCCCGTTTGCAGAAGTATAGGTAGCTGTTGCTGGAACTTCTCACAGGCCGTGACCTCGCGCTTGGGATCGGTCTTCATCTGCCCGTTACTCCTGGTGACTCGCTAAATTGCTGTGAGCCCGTGGCCGGTGCCAACGTGCTAGTTCCGGTAATCCCGATACCCCGCCGTCAGGCTCCGGCGATGGTCATGCCGTCGATACGCAGGGTGGGCGAGGCGACGGAGCCGCGGAAGACGAGGTCGCTGCCGATGGCGGTGATGTTCATCAGCATTTCCGCCAGATTGCCGGCGATGGTGACCTCTTCGACGGCATGAGTGAGCTGACCGTTTTCTACCCAGAGGCCCGTCGCGCCGCGGGAATAGTCGCCGGTGACGATGTTGGTGCCGAAGCCCATAAGGCTGGTGACGTAGAGGCCGGTCTGCGTCTGGGCGATGATTTCTTCCGGCATGAGCGAGCCAGGCTCGAGGTAGAGGTTACCGCAGCCGATGCCGGGAGTGCCTGCCAGGCCGCGCGACGCGTTGTGCGTGGATTTGAGGCCCAGTTTGCGGGCGGAATAAGTGTTGAGAAGGTAGGTCTCAAGGACCCCATTCTGAAGGATTACGGTGCGACGGGAGGGCAGGCCTTCCCCGTCGAAAGGAGAGCTGCCGAAGCCGCCTGCGCCGGTGGGGAGAAGCATGACGTTGTCGTCGATGATGGTCAATTCAGGGGCGGCGATTTGTGTGCCGAGCTTGCCGGCGAGGAAGGAAGCGTGACGCCAGATGGAGTCGCCCGATGCGGCCTCAAAGATGGAGCCGATGAGGGAGCGGGCAACCTCAGGAGCAAAGATGATTGGCACGCGCTGGGTGGGGACGCGGCGTGCGCCGAGGCGGCGAAGGGTTCGGCGGGCGGCCTCTTTGCCAACTGCCTCAGGAGATTCGACATCGGTGAGGCGACGGGCGCTGGACCACCAGCCGTCACGCTGCATTTTGCCGTTGGCATCCATGGCTAGAGGGGCGGCGGAGACGCCGGCGTAGCTGGTGCGATATGCGCCAACAAAGCCGCGCGAGTTGGCCATCACTTTGCGGCCGGTGGAGGCTTGAAAGCTGCCGCCGTCGGAGTTGGTGATGCGCGGGTCAGAAGATAAAGCGGCGGCTTCGCAGCGGCGGGCGTATTCGATACGTTCTTTGTTTTCAAGCGAATAGACGTCTTCGTAGAAGAGGTGCAGATCGCCGGGGACGGAGCCGAATTCGGCGGTTTCGGGAAGGCCGGTGAAGGGATCTTCCTCAGTGAAATGGGCCAGGGAGATGGCGCCTTCGACGAGCTGGCGCATGCCATCGGGCGTGAGATCGGACGTGGAAGTGGAGGCGGAACGCGTGCCCAGAAAAACGCGCAGGCCAAGGGCGCAAGAGCCTGATTCCTTGAGAGTTTCGACCTGGCCCATGCGGACTTCGACGCTGAACTCATCGCCCTCGCGAGCTACTGCTTCGGCATCGGCGGCGCCGGCTTTCATGGCTTGGGCGACGACATCGGCGGCGAGAGATTCGAGGTCGAGGGCGGCCTGGATTGCGGTTTCGGG
Source organism: Occallatibacter sp. (assembly GCA_049510095.1). Taxonomy (GTDB): domain Bacteria; phylum Acidobacteriota; class Terriglobia; order Terriglobales; family Acidobacteriaceae; genus Telmatobacter. Next base: position 2,079 of record JBEKZG010000216.1, on the reverse strand, counting down.
CATGGGTCAACATTAACAAACCGGGCTGCCCTTATGGGGTTGCAGAATGTTCGTTCGGGTGGTTGGGTGAAAGGGCCAAATGTTCGCTTCGAGGGTTACACGGATGCGGCGAATGTTAGTCCATCTGTACATGAAAAACCATAAACAAAGGCAAGGCTGATGCGGGACGAAAGCGGGGCGAGAGCAGCCTTGAGCATCTGAAATACGCCGTTGGTTTTTGCGAGCAAGGCCCGGAGTTCCGGGAATTCGGGGTGCTCCCGATTGGCCTGGTAAAACACCTGACTGCCTACAGCTGAGCGCTTGATCAGTCCTGCGTCAGCGAGCAAGGCAAGTTCGCGCTGAACAGTCCCCACGCTCGTCTCGACCTGACGGGCAATCTGGCGAACGAAGAAGGTTTCGTCGGGCGCACTATATAAAAGCGTTAGAACTCTCCCTCTTGTCCGGCCAAAGAGCAGATCCCCGACGGAAGTGACAGATGTTCTCATTTAGAGAACATCTGTACTCAAAATGAGTGCAGCTTGGTTAGCGCCAGGCAAATCATCTAGACATCATCGCTGATGCTGGACGGAGAAGCCGGCACACATGGTGTCAGAAAAATGTGGCAATAATCTGACTCTAAGCACGGGCACCAAAATCGGAATTGCAAACTGGAGGCGGCGGGCCGCGAGCGGGCTTCCGCAGAATTTCGGCTCAGCGCTCTGCGGATCGAGTATGCCGATCAGCAAGCCAGACGCGGTGGCTTCTCTGATCGCAGTCCGAGAATCTGTAAGGAATTGTACGTACACGCTCAAGTCCGGAATTCGAGAGCATTTTTGTGCAAATCGCGGTTTTTTGTACGATATTTGTACCGCAGACCGCATTATGGACTTTCTGGCATTTTGTAAGTTTCAGAAACTATTGATAATTATTGACTTACCCTATGGGAAAAGCGTTCGACTCCCGCCGCCTCCACCATATCTTGCCTGATTGATAGTAAGTACTTTATGACGACAAAACCCGGCCCCAGCCCGTCGCAATTTTGGCTCGGGTTTGAACTTAACCGGGATTTCTAACACCCATTCGTTAATTCCATTGGTCCGTCGATTCTTCGGATAGAATGGCCCGATGAAACTCGCCCGTATCCTGCTCGCCGCCATCGCTTTCCTCGCCCCGGCATGTGCAACCGCCCAAAAGGATACTGGAGCCCCCGCGGACGTCGAGGCGATCCATCACCTCATTGACAGGTACACCAGAGCTGTCGACACACTCGACCTTGACCTGCTCTCGCAAATCTGGTCTCACACTCCAGATGTCTCGTTTATCTATCCACTCGGCGAAGAACACGGTTTCGATGCCATCGAGCAGCATGTCTTTGTCAATGCAATGGGCGGGATGTTTTCCGCACGCGATCTTCAAGCCCATGACGTGGCGATTCACGTAGACGGCAATGCGGCGTGGTCGGAATACCATTGGATCTTCCATGCCACCATGCGCAAAGATTCGTCGGCTGTGGCCACCCGCGGCGTTGAAACCCAGATATACCGCAAACAAGCGGGAACGTGGCATCTGGTTCACGTCCACTACTCTGAAGACCGCCAGTCGGCACCTTAAGTCAGCCACATGAAATCGCTCGTCACCTCACGTCGGGCGCGGGCTTGGCCAGCAGCACCCCCAGCGCGCAGCTCGCCATGCGCGCCAGTTCTCCGTCGGCTCGGCTGGTAAGAACCACCGGAACCTTGGCTCCCACCACAACCCCCGCCGCCAGCGCGCCGGCCAGGTATTGAAGCTCCTTGAAAAGGATGTTCCCGGCTTCAAGATTGGGAACCATCAACAGATCCGGGTCTCCCGCAACTGGCGATTTGATGTTCTTGATGCGCGCAGCATCGCTTGAGATGGCATTATCGAAGGCCAGCGGGCCATCGACCAGGGCCCCGGTAATCTGTCCGCGGTCGACCATTTTGCAAAGCGCGGCGGCATCCAGCGTGGAAGGTATGGCCGGGTTCACCGACTCCACCGCCGACAGAATCGCCACCTTCGGGTTCGCGATTTCCAGTTTGACCATCATGTCGATGGCATTCTGCAGAATGTCGATCTTCGTCT
>JBEKZG010000215.1:0-6415 GCA_049510095.1 Occallatibacter sp. | reverse complement strand
AGAGCGCGAAGCTCTAAGTCCGGAAAGACTTCTCCTGACGGCTCTTAAATCTCCGGACGCACACACCGAGCCGGACATAACGATGCAGTCCGTACATCAGAACGTCGTCGTATTTACGCTGGACGGTGCCCCGGTACGTGTCTACCTGAACGCCGACACCCATCTCCCCACGGCTGTCGATTATTCCGGCCCATTAGCGCGCAGCGGATACTGGGCCTTCCTGGGAGATGTGACGCAGCGCACCTACTACGGTTTTTGGTGGCTTGCGAAAGGAGGCATTCATCTCCCTTTGCAATGGAATATCACGTCCAACGACCTTCCCTCGCAAATGGTGATGATTCGCAAGCTGGAAATCAATGTTCCGGTAGACGACAGTCAGTTCTCGATTCCACCAGATGTACAGGCTAGGTTCAACCCGGACGCACCCGTGAGAACCTACGACCAGATCCCCCTGGGCCTGCCAAACGAGCCGGCAAAAGAGATTGCGCCTGGCGTCATCTTCATCCCCGGTCGTTGGAATGTGACGCTCGTTAAGCAGGCCGATGGTGTTGTGGTGATAGAAGCTCCTATCTCCTCTGGCTATTCCGCAAAGGTTATAGAGGAGGCGAAACGCAGGTTCCCAGGAATCCCAATCAAGGCGGTCATTACAACGTCGGACTCATGGCCGCACCTGGCAGGGATTCGTGAGTACGTGGCGGATGGGATTCCGGTGTATGCTCTCGACCGCAACCGCCCAATTCTTGAGCGGATTATCGAAATGCCCTACACAAGCCGTCCAGACCTCCAGCAAAGGGCTCCGCGAAAACCTATCTTTAATCTCATAAGCGGCAAGGTATCGCTAGGCAACGGCCCCAACAGAATAGAAATTTACCCTATCCATGGCGAAACCTCAGAACGGCAGATGATGGTCTATTTCCCGGAGTATCGTTTGCTTTATGGCAGCGATCCCTTTCAGCAACTTCCCGATGGATCGTTTTTCTATCCACAAACTGTTTCCGAACTAATGGAAGCAGTGCAGCACAACCATTTGAATGTGCAGCGGTTCTTCATGATGCACATCGGACCGGCATCGTGGGGTGATCTTTCAAAGGCACTTGAAAAGGCCAAAGAGTCAGACAGCCCCACAGGCATCCTCATGTAAGATACGCCCCGCCTCACTCAATCCCCTTGGACTCATCCCACACAAACCCGTTGCTCTTAACAGCGGGTGTTTGAGGAGGCGGCGGCTCGGTCTGTGCGGCAGGTGCTACTGTGGCAGGCTGAGTCGTTACCGGCTTGGCTAAGGAACGAACCTCAATCAAAGGCTTCGGGGCAGAGGCTGGTAGTGCCCGTTGCGTCCGGACACTCTTCCTGAAGCCAGCGCCCGAGCTGAGCACTTTCTGCCCCAGCTCTCGCCATAGTGGAACCGGCTTTCCCCACCGATACCGCTCCCGGCGAGCGCTCCGCCACGACAGGATCAAAAACCAGAGAAGCAATGCAGCGCCGAGCATGACGGCAGGCTGTACAAAGTAGTGCCACACGGGCTCTCCGTAGAAAAATTCCTGCCGGAGCAGCACCGCCAGCTTCACTGCGTTCACCTCCGCCGGCAAGCCTCGATCGATGCCTGTCCAGCCGTCCGCCTCAGCCTTCCGGTTCATCCAGAAGGGCAGGATGTCCCCTTTCCAGAGCAACTCCCGAGCCGAAATCGGAAGCAGGTCGGCTTCGGTAGCCAGGGCGTATTGCAGGTTCGGTTTGCTCTTCTTCGATCCGGCTGCGGGTTTGAACTTCCATATCCATTGAATCTCGCTCGTTGCTGCCGGGTCTGTCTCATGCCAGGAACTGGCCAGATATGCGCCGAGGTAGTACCGCTGAAGCGGCGTCAGGGTGTAGAGCAGTGGACGCAGAAACACTCCAAAGCCAGCCGCCAGCAGGAACATTCCGGCCACGAGGACAAAGAGAAGTTTCTTCATCGCTCACCGCCTCCCGGTCCCGCCTGAGACACAAACTCTGCAAGCAGTTTGCGAGCGTCGGCCAGCTTCCGCGCGTTGGCCTTGTCACGGATTTTGACCACGGAATCGGGCAGCAGATGCTTGCCTTCCACGTTCGCCTGGGCCGTCGCGTGAAAGAGATTCAGGAGCATATATCGCAGCGCCGAGACCTCGGCCAACATCAACTCGGTAGGGTCTGCCGGACGCTCCCGCGCGGCTTTCAAGGCCAGCTCGCGCAGCCACTCGGCCAAGGTTGTACCCGCACGTTCAGCGGCTGTTTCTACCTCCGCCAACTCTTCCGGCGTAACCCTGGTTGCGATGGTTTTGGCACGGAGAACCGGACGCGCTTCGCCGCTCGGTGAGGCCGGAGACGGCAACGGAGCCGGGATGCGGGGAATGCTCATGAGGGAAGCCCGCCTTAAAACCAGCTTGCACCCCCGCAAATTCTCCCGTCAAGCTCTTATGGATGAAAGCCTTTGTTTATCAGCGTGTTTACACGCCGCGCGTTGTGGGGCATCTGCGTGTTTACTCGCGTAAACGGGCCGCTGCCGTGTCGAAGCTGCCAATCGTCAAAATGCTGATTCAAAGTGCGTTAACATTGGCTAACAAAACCAAAGGGCCGGTTTTGCCGGCAGCATCCCATTTGGGGGTGACGTGTCAGCCTTACAACCGCTGCGCAGCAGCGCGGATTTTTCTGCCACTGGCGACACAAGCATCGCCAACGGGTCACGGACTACGGGGGCATGGTTCTTCTGAGCCGGCAAGTGTGCCGACACACTTGCCGGCGATTCTAGCCCGTCGGGTGGGCAAAACAAGTCGCTCCTGCCGCTCTTGCAGGAGCAACACTCAGGGCGGGAAAGACGGGCGCACGAAAAAGAGAGCCTGCTGGTTGGCAGGCTCTCAAGTGATTTTCTGTTCGCTTAGGCTGTCTTTTTCAGCTTGGCCGGTGCTGCCTTCGCCGGTGCCTTCTTCGCGCTCTTGGCTTTCTCCTTCGCCGCGAACTCCTGCCTGACCTTGGCGGCGATGGCATCGGTGTCCACTTTGTAGACCGCCGCTGCCTCTTTCAGCACAGCGGGAGCATTGCCGCGCGAGGCCGCGAAAACGATGGTCAGCTCGACCGCCAAGCGTCCCAACACGCTCTCCTCGGCGCGGCGGAGAAAGGTGGCAAACAGCTTGGTAATGGAGTCGCTGTCCTTAGCCTTCTTGAGGCCGTGTTGCTTGGCAAGGATAGAGAGACGGTTCTCGTCCAGCATCCCGGCGAGCCGCTCGACCACAAACAACAGGTCACGCTTCATGAGCCGCACCGGAACCGCATCGCCGATGGCCGCGAGTACCCGGACGCCCGTAGTATTGGAGATGCCTTCCTCCCGGCGCTGCTTATCCTGCTCGGCCTTCCACTTGACGTTGTCCCCTGTGGGCTGAGAACGCTTCTGCGGCTTGGGGTGATGTACCGGGCATTCGGGGTTGGCGCATACCTTCTGGAGCGTACCCTGCCCTTCGCCCTCAGCAATGATGGCTTCGGTGGTGTATTTGCACGTTTTGAACACCGGGGACTTGGCCTGATCCTTGTCGGCTGGTTTGTCCTCCCGGATGGCGACGTACTGGTTGCGCGGGAGTACCGCACTGCCTTCGCGCTGCTGCCCATGAAACGTGCTGATCTGCACGAGCTTGGGTTTGGCAGCAACGGTGGCGGCGATGTGCGCGTTCACTTTCGCCTGATAGCAGCTTGGATTGGTGCAAGCGTCCTGCTTGCCAAGGTCGGCAAACAGCAGCTTGTTATGCCCGGTACGGCTGGGGCAGTCCACGCAGCTTCCGGCAGCGGCGACAAGCTCCGCGTTGCGCTTGTCGAACGGAGCGTCTTTCAGGAATAAGAGGACATTCGTCTCAATCCAGAAGCGCAGATTTCGCACCGGCAACAGTATCCGCGCGGGCTTGTCGGCACTGTTGGTGTACACCTCTTTGAAACAGGCGGTCAGACCTTGCTCCTGCACGTCAGCGGGCAACTTCGCCAGCAGCAGCGCGTGGCCGACGCCGATGTCGCTGCGGTAGAACGCAGCGGCCACGGTATCGCAGAGGTCGGTGAGTTTCAGGCGAGTGGTGATGTAGACGGGCGTCTTACCCACCTTCGCCGCGATCTGCTCGACGGTGTAGGTTGGCTCCGTGAGCGAAAGAAGCCGCTTATAGCCTTCGGCCTCCTCCATCGGATGAACGTCACGGCGCTGGAGGTTTTCAATCAACTGCGCCTCCAGCACTTCCGCATCGGTCATGTACTTGATGCGGACGGGCACGGCGGCAACCTCGGCCATCTGCGCGGCACGATACCGCCGCGCTCCGAAGACGATCTCGAAGCTGGCCTCATCCTTGGGACGGACAAGCAATGGGGAGAGAACGCCCTGGCTGCGGATGGTTTCGGCCAGTTCCTTCAAACTACTTTCGTCGAAGTAACGACGGGGGTTGGTTTCGGACTCGGAGAGTAATGACAAGGGAAGGTCGCGGTACTCATTGGCGTTGGCAACTTGGGTGTTCATGGTGACAAGCTCCTTTCGAGCGGTTGGGTCTAGCAGTGAAGACAGAGGCGGGCATCCTTTCCTCGCCCGCCCACGGACGGGGAAAGGGTCTATGCCACCTGCGCCAGTTCTGCATCGGCCATCGCCGCTTGTTCTGCGGTAGGCGGCTCCAACGCGGCGAGGATGACAGCGGCGGTCTGCTGCACCACTTCCAAACTCTCGGCCAGCAAGGAAGCATTGCCGTGATACAGGTGGATGTAATCGGCGGACGCGCTGCCGACTTTCAGGCCAATGGACTTGCCGACTACGAACGCGACGGCTTCGGCCTCTGTCTCCTTCACGGTCTTGGTGGTGGTCGTGCGGCGTTCGGCCTTATGCAACAGCTCGTGCGCCACTTCGTGAACCAGCGTGGCGAACTCCTCGGCCTCCGACTGCCCCGGCAGGATGGCGATGCGCCCGCCGTAGCTGACACCCATAGCCGGAGCGATGTTCTCGGTAAAGACAAGCTCGATTCCCCGGCCACTAATGAAGCTCAACAGACGGTCGCGGTTCTCGCCCACGTCACCATAGGCCCGTTCCATCTCTGGAAGCTCCGCGCCGTCTGTCTGCGCGACATCGAAGACATAGGCGTTGCGGAAGCCTACTAATACAGGTTTGTTCGTGTAGGCCGGGTCATCTTTCTTGGCTTCGTCATCGCTCTTGCGGCGAATGCCGATGATGGGAGCGAGGATGCGGATGCCTTTCTCGCCCTTCTTCACGCGGCGGCCTAGCTGGTTCCACGCATACATTCCGGCCACGCGGGTAGCGGTCGGCCTCTGCCGTGCGATCTCCAACACATTGCCAAAGCTGTAATTGTGGAAGTGGCTCATAGCGTCGAGGTAGGCGGTCAGCGCATCGCTGCGTCCTGCCTCTAACTGCGCAATAAGCTCTTTCACATTGGCCGCAATTATCTCTTTGGCCGTCTGGCGTTGCTGTTGCTGCGGTTGTTTGGGGTTTTGAGTGGACGGGGTGACGTTGCTGGTGGTGGCTATGCTGCTCATGGGTGTTTCCTCCTTGGCCTTTGGCCGTTGCACGTCCGCGTTGAAACGCGGCATGTACATGCCGAACGCCTCCTGGCGAAGGCGGGGGTAGCAAGCGGAAAGGTCTTCGAGCGGAGCTTTTTGGGGGGACCGCGCGCAGCGTGGGGGAGCCAAAACCCGGAGGGGCGAATGGCCTTGCAGCGCGCGAGGGGAGACCCCTTAGCAGGCCTGTCTACCTTGCTGGGCGCGGAGCGCAGGAATTATTGGGGAGGGCGTTGCGGGAAGGAAAGGCCCGCAGGGATGGGTAGCGCAAGACGGCAAAGCCGGCTGGAGCGAGGGAAGGTACTCCTTCCCCACTTTATGCTTGCTTCAAGGTCACATGAGAGGGGAAATAATCGACCGTTCAGATCCACAAATATGTAACGATTGCTTATCCCATTCACTTGTACCTGCTCGGCCCCACCTAAGTGCTCTATAATTTTGCACATCCAGAATATCCAGCCGATGCACGCGGCCATACTGCGTTCGCGTCTGGGGCTTTTTGTCGTCGATATGAGATTAGCTGCAATCGCTGAAATGCAGAGATGTGCTTATGGTCACGTTCGCAGCCAAAACGGAATGCACAGAACTCTTTGCGAAGAGGTTTGAGGCGCTAACCGGAAATGCGCCTTTCCCCTGGCAGGAGTGCCTATTCCTGTGGCTCCTATCTGACAAAATTCCTCCTGCTGACGTCAGCCTGCCAACCGGAACCGGGAAGACCTCCATTATGGCTATATGGCTTCTCGCGCTGGCTGAAAAGTCGGCGGAGGATTCAAGGCAAAATCCAATCCCACGGCGTCTGACCTGGGTTGTCAATCGTCGCGTGGTCGTCGATCAGGCGACAAACGAAGCGGAACAGATCAGGCGGAGGGTTAACGACCCA
>JBEKZG010000214.1:0-6429 GCA_049510095.1 Occallatibacter sp. | reverse complement strand
GCTGAGGCCTACAACGTCTTCAACCACACCAACCTTTACCTGCCGGGCGGAACGTCGGGCAGCACTCTGGGCGGCACGCTCGGCGGAGCGGCTACAAGCGGCGGCACCATCACCGGCACGTTGGAGCCACGCATCCTCCAGTTCGGCCTGAAGGTCGTTTACTAAACTCCTGACTGGAAAGTTGATAGGGCAGCCCGCACGCAACCCGTGTGGGCTGTTCATTTGTCGTGCCCTCTCAGGCTTTGTCGCTGACTGTGACTCATCTCACTGCCCCGCCTTCCGCCCTGCCTATAATTGAAGCCGATTTAGATACTGGAACCGGCTGGGATGCTGCCGGAGACAGTCTTTGCACCCCAGCCCGCTCAACAGGAATCTGTTGGAAGGGGGCAGGCATGAAATACCGGTTATTGACCGTCAACAGGGAGTTCGGGAGCGGAGGCGGCCGCATCGCGCAGACCATCGCCGAAAGTCTCGGCTGGAAGCTGCTCGACAAGGACATCATTGACGCCATCGCCTACGCGGCCCACGTCGATGCAAAGACCGTTCGCCGCTACGACGAGCATGTGGATTCCTGGCTGCGCCGCCTCAACCAGCAGGCCATGCGCTCTGCCGCACTTGCCGCCGGCCTCGAACTCCGCGACAACGCCGTCATCGACGCCCAGGAAATGGTCAAAATCTCCCAGAAAGTCATTGAACAGGCCTATGCCGATGGAAACTGCGTTATCGTCGGCCGCGGCTCGCAGTGCGTGCTCCAGCACAAGCCCGACGTCTTTCACGCCTTCGTCTACGCACCCCACCGCCAGCGCATTCTTCGCCTGCGCGAGCGCCTCGCTCCCGGCGTCGACATCGAGGACCGCATCCGCTCCGTAGATGGTGAGCGCGCCAGATACCTGCAGGAATACTGGGGCAAATATTGGCTCAACCCCCACCTCTACGACCTGATGATCTCATCGCTCGAAGGCGAGGACGCAACCGCCCGCGCCATCCAATGCGTAATGACGACCCAGTCGTAAGAAAGTTATCAGTTATCAATGGTCAGCGGTTCTTGATCCCTGTTCCCTGTTCCCTGTCACTTCACATCCCAGTCAAAGCTGATTCCTGCGATCAACGCATTCAGCCTAACCTGCGCAAGCTGTTTCTGCAATTCCAGATCGGCAGTCTGCTTCCGCGCAGCCTGCAATTGGTCTTCCGCGTGGTTCAACTCATCCACAAAACGCTTCGCCGCATCGTTGCCTTTCAGTGCGGTCAGGTTGTCGCGGTCGCGCGCCTCGTCGGCTGCCGCAAGCTCCTCCGCCCTTTTTGAATCTCCAATACGCTGGTCCAGATCGGCCAGTGCATTCTGCGCGTCGATCACCGGTTTCAACTTGTCCAGCGCACCGGGAACGCGCTTCACCAGGTCCAGCATGTAGTCCGTCTGATTCGAGTTGGCGTTCAAATAAACCTGCGTATACTCGGGCCCCCGCTCGCGAACTTCCAAAGTTGCCGTCGAGTGCGCCGCCACGGGCAGCCGGAAACGGTAGAGATCGGGTGCGGTCTCATCCGCCTTCAGCCCATCGTCCAGCGTCCACCCATTTCTCTGGCGCGGGTGCTCCAGCAGAACCACACGGTCCATGTCCGCTGAGTTGGCCGCCGAATAAGTCACGGAAGCCACATCCATGTGCGTCTCAACGATGACGCCTTTGCCGATCTGCACATGATGCAGCGTGCGCTTGTTGTCGCGCTTTGGTATCTTCACCCGCACCGCCTGGTCGGCAGCGTAGCTCAGCAGCCGCTTTTCGCCCGGATGGATCGGGTCCAGCAGTCCCTCACCTGCGAATTCCCCGCTCTCGAAGATCGAAAAGCTCCCAGAGTCCAATGTCAGCTTCGACGTATTATGCAGCCACACAGCGCGTAGCGGTGTCGGCTCTCTCTCGCCCCACAGCGTCACATGCTGAGCGGGCAGTTCCTGCTGCAAAATTGGAACCATCGCCGACTGGTTCTTATGGATGGTCACCGGCGCAGTCAGCGCATACTCAAAAAAATCGTCGAAAGCATTCGTCGCGACGTCTCCCTCTTGAATTGAATCGGAAGGCCGGTAAACCCCACCACCCACGCCCCTCCCACTGCCAATGCCAACTCCCCCGTTGCGGTCCGCGCCGTTATTGAACGTCGCGCCGGGCATCATCTTAACCATTTCTGAAGCGTTGCGGCCAGTCAGCGTTGCGCTGTCTACAAGCTCATTGTTTAGCGTCCCGTTGATCTCCGAAGATTCCAGGGGCGCTGCAGGCACCTTCATCTCCGCCGCCTCATGCGTCTGCGGCGTAGTCTGCGCCTCAGTCGCAATCGGTATCTCAGGCCGCCGCGTATACAGCGGCTGGCTCAGCGGCTGAATAAAGCTCTGCGGCGCGCCCGCAACCAGCGATAACTGCACATTGTCCCAATCCGCCCCCACCGTGTTGTCCACCACCGCCCACCCCTGCATGGTCGCCTTCCCATCCGGCGTCTGCGGAAACACAATCCGGTAAGTCGACTTCCACACCGGAACCTCGCTGATATAACTCACCCGTAACTCCCGCTGGCCATCGCCGCGGTCCTCAAGCGTCAGGTGGCGCATCTGCTGATCCTGCTCCGACGCGACGATCTCAAGATAATTAGCGAATTGCTTTTGCAGCGAGGCGTCCAGCATGTGGACGGAAACAGAATCCGTCAGTTCCGCCGTCCGCAGCGCTCCTCCATCGGTTGCCACAATCACAAAGTAGTGGTCGTCCGACGTCGTGCCGTTCTTGTCCGTCTCCTTGCGAAACTCCACATTCACCAGCCTGCCCGTAAGCGGCGCACCCGCGCCCGTCACCTCCACGCGCTGCCCCCGCAAAGCCTGATAAACGGCGGTCGTCGCCGGATAATCTTTCAGCCCCAGCCCCAGCGTTTTCAATTGCTGCTCGAATGGCATGGTCGAGTTGTAGCCCACCGCGCCCACCTTCCCGCCACTGCTGTCCAGCACCGTCAGCGACTGCAGCACATCGTTCAACTGCGGCGAAGTAAAGTCGATGCTCACCTTCTGGTTCCCGTTCACCGTTCCGGCGTGCTCAAAGTAGCCCACCCCGTTTTTGTAGAGCACCACCCTACGCACCGGCAGGTCCTTGACCACGGCCGGAGCTGAAGACACCGCCATCGATGGCACGCCGGCCTTCGCGGCGGCTTTTTGTTGAGCTGGAGCGCTCGCCGGCGGTTGTGCTGCAAGCGTCAGGGTGAACGCAACAAGACTGATGGCGGCAAAATTGACGGCAACAGGAATTCGGCGCATGAATCCTCCACTTTGCTAAACGATGGAAATGCTACTCCCTTGGACCGCGGCGCATGTAAATCGGCTCCACAATCGCCGCAACTTCCTTTCGATCCTTATCCGGAGAACGCGGATCCAAGGAAATCTTGCACAAAGGGAATCATTTTTCGGCGGCCGGTCCCACACCAGCCAGCTACTCCCCGAAACCCGGCTACAACCGCTGCCGGGCATTATGCTGGGAGAATCAGTTTTGTCCAGCCCCCTGCTACCCAAAAATTCACCGGAGGTACGGACCAATGCCCTGCACGCGTCTGTGGACGGTCGCTCATCTTTCCATTCTTTTATCCGGTCTGGCGCCGACAGTAACCGCGCAGGCGACAGCCCCGGCAGCCAACGCCAGCAGCACCGCGCCCGCCGCCAGTTACGACCCGCGTCTCACCTTCGCCCCGCTCACGCTGCCCGAGCCCGTCAACGCCTACCGCTCCAGCAACGGCGCACCCGGCCCAGCCTACTGGCAGAATGAAGCCGATTACGAGATGCACGCCGAACTCGACACAGCGGCCAAAATCCTGCGCAACGACGAGGTCATCACCTACACCAACAACAGCCCCGACGCGCTGCCCAGCCTCTGGATCCACATGGAGCAGAATCTCTATCGCAAAGACGCGCGCGGACAAATCGTCAATGGCGCGCTCTTCCGCCGCATGATGCGGGCCTCTGCCGGTGGCGCCGCTCCGCCCTCCACTGAGGGCTTCGTGCTCGACGCCGTCGAGATCGAGCAAGGCTCGAAACAAACCAAGGCCGACTACCTCGTCGACGACACCCGCATGCAGGTGCGCCTGCCCCAGCCGCTGGCACCCAAAGGCGGCACGCTCAAGCTGCACATCAGGTACCACTACCAGGTCCCCGGCGTATGGGGCGGCCGCACCTCATGGGGCATGTCGAAGCAAGGCGAGATCTACGATATCGCGCAATGGTATCCCCGCATGTGCGTCTACGACGACCTGCGCGGATGGGACACGCTGCCCTACATCGGCGCTGAATTCTATCTCGAATACGGCCACTTCGATTACTACGTCACCGTGCCCAGCAGCATGATTGTGGCCGGCTCCGGCGAGTTGATGAACCCGAAAGACGTCCTCACGCCCATTCAGATTGAGCGCCTCGCCCAGGCCCGCAAAAGCGACAAGACCATCGTCATCCGCTCCGCCGCCGAAGTCAGTGACCCCGCCAGCCGTCCCAAAACCGGCGGCTCGCTCACCTGGCACTTCCACATGGATTCAACCCGCGACGTGGTCTGGAGCGCCAGCCCGGTCTTCGTCTGGGATGCGGCGCGCATCAATCTCCCCGACGGCAAATCCAGCCTGGCCGAAAGCGTCTATCCGCCCGAGAGCGTAGGCGAGGATGCCTGGTCGCGCTCCACGGAATATGTCAAAGACACCGTAGAGCGTTTCTCGCGCCAGTGGTACCCGTATCCCTATCCCGCGGCCATCAACGTCGCCGGCTTCTCCACCGGCATGGAGTATCCCGGCATCGTCTTCGACGGCATCGACGACAAGGGCAAAGTGCTCTTCTGGATTACCGCGCACGAGATCGGCCACAACTGGTTTCCCATGATCGTCGGCTCCAACGAGCGCCGCAATGCCTTCATGGACGAGGGCTTCAACACCTTCATCGACATCGATGAGTCGGCTGGGTTCTCGGGCGGCGTCTACGGACCCAAGCGCGACTCGGAATACTCCGCCGGCGGCGAGCCTCCCGACACCATCCTCAAGGTCCTCGATAACTCCGCCGCGCCCAATATCCTGATGCCCGCCGACGCCATGTCCTGGCAAATCGGCCACCCCGTCAGTTACTTCAAAGGCGCCTACGGAATGGTTCTTCTGCGCGAGCAGATTCTGGGCAAGGAGCGTTTCGATTGGGCCTTCCGCAAATACATTCGCGACTGGGCCTACAAGCACCCCTCACCATCCGATTTCTTTCGCGCTATGTCGAGCGAAGGCGGCGAAGATCTCAGCTGGTTCTGGCGTGGCTGGTACATGAACAACTGGCGCTTCGACATAGCCGTAACCGCCATCGACGGCGACCACATCACGCTCCAGAACGAAGGCCAGTTGGTGCTTCCCGCAACAGTCGAAGTGCAATACACCGACGGAACCAAGGCCCGCTTCCGTGTTCCGATAGAAGCCTGGGAAGCAAAAGGTGATCTGGAGTGGAGCGGAACGAAGCCGATCGCTTCAGCCACGGTGGACCCCGATCACGTCCTGCCCGACGACGACCGCACCAACAACACGTTGAGTGCGAAGTAAGCATCGAGCGAGTTGTTCGCCGGCCTCCTGCTGCGACCCAGTGACAGGCCTTGTCGCTTGGGTTCCCAACTATTTTGAAGATTGAACCGAGCGGAGCTTGCCAATCAGATGTTGGCCGGGGGCAAGGTAGATGAGGCGATCCGACTGTTCGTCTCCGATGAGAACGGCACCGGCAGCGCCGAAGAAAAAGAGAGCTGCGATGCCGGTGGCCACGGCGCATACAGGGCATGCAGCCGCCAGCACCACGGTGCCCCAGATCGCCGCGCCTAACGCGCCGTTAAACCCAAGCACTAATCGGAGTTTCAGATTGCCGTCGCCGGGAACAATGAGCGCGGCGACTTGTTGCGGGAGATAAGTGCGAAGTTCGCCGAGGGTGCGGGAACAGACGAGCTTGTCCGGGGTGAAGGACTGAACGCGACAGGTTTGGCGGCGCTGAGGCTGGTCGAGAGTGACGACGAATAACTCGCCTTTGGAAGAGCCCAACTGTTGTGCGACTTGCCAAGTGTCGTAGGCAGGAACGTCGGCAATTGAAGTTGGGGATTGGGCGAGGGCAATGGTTACAGACGCGAGCGCGAGTGCAAAGAGTGCTAGTGCGCGGCGAATGGTTCGATGAAGCATGGGCAGACTCCTGAAATTGGGCTGCCTCGATGGGAAATGCAGGCAAGTCTTCGGAGGATCGAACTTGTGACAGTTTCGCGAGTGCCACAGGGTTAAGCGCAAGGGCAGGCGAAAGTACCCTTTAGTCTCTGATCTCTGTCGGGGCACGACGATATGTCTTCGTCGCTCGAGTGGCTATTCCCCGCTTTTACGTCCCGGCCAGTCTCGCCAACTGGCCGAGATGATTCAAATCGTGCCCAG
>JBEKZG010000213.1:0-6437 GCA_049510095.1 Occallatibacter sp. | reverse complement strand
GCCTTTGAGGTGTTGCATGATGAGTTCGCCTACTTCGCTGGTGGTGCGTTCGCGCTCCGGGGCGTCCACCAGGAACGTCTCCGCGGCATCCACAATCGCTTCCAATTTGCTGGCCGGGACGGGACGTTTTTCGCAGGCGCGGAGCAGGCCGCTGAGGACTTTTTGGCGATCGAAACGCTCGCGCCGGCCGTCTTTCTTCACCACCATATAGGGAATCTCGTCGATGCGTTCGTATGTGGTGAAGCGGCGCAGGCAGCTCTCGCACTCGCGGCGGCGGCGTATGGAGTCGGCCTCCTTGCTTTCGCGCGAGTCCACAACCCGGTCCTGCCCGAAACCGCAATAGGGACACTTCATTCTTGGCTGATTCTAAATCAGTGAACAGTGGAGGGCGTCAGGGGACGGGAACGAGCAGCGTCCTGCTTGCGAGTTCGGTAAGGCCGTCCAGCGTGTCAAGGAATGCGTTGGCGATGGGCGGGGCATCGGTGAGGTGCCAAAGCAATTCGGCGTTGGTCCATGCGGCTTCGCGCGCCGCAGCCACGCTCCATGCGGCCAGCGTGTTGTCGAGCGCGGATACGGGCGGCAGGGCGTCGCCGAGCAGCCGGACGTGGAGGGCGATTTTGGCGGATTCAATGAGGCTGTCGAGGATGGTGTTGAGCGCCGTGTAGTCGCTGTACTGGGTGGTGCCCTGTTGCGGCGCGATGGAAGTCGCCCGGCAAAGGGCAAGGATAGCCTGCGGCAGGTCGTGGTTGATGTGGGCGTTCATGCCGGCCAGGGCGAACTGGATGCGGGCGATGGCCGTCTGGTTGCGCTGGGTGAAGAGAGCCTGCCAGCAGCCGGGAGTGGGTGCGCCGGAGAGCGACGTTTCAATGGCTCCGAAATAGAAGCGGGCAAAACCAACGTCGAGGGAAGCAATCCAGCCGGGGTCGGCAAGCCGGTTTGGGTCAGTGGGGCTGGCGATGCTCACTCGCGCCAGCACGGCCTGGGTTACCTGGAGATAAAGCCAGTTGAACCACTTGAGGCCGTCGCCTTCCGCGCATGTGGCGTCGATCGTCTGCATGATCTGGATGACGTCAGGTATTGTCTGCGGGGTGGTCTTTACTGCGGCGAGAAGCGCGGGGTCATAGGGAAACATGGTGGGCCATGATAGCCCGACGGCGGAGGCGTTGCAAACCGGTGATGCGGTATTGCCACTGAATGGGGCGAGTCGTTCAGCTCAGAAATTCCGCAATAGCCCCAACCACGGTCTGCTGCTCGTCTTCGCGCAGCTCCGGGAAGATGGGCAGGGCCAGCACTTCCCTGGCCGCACGCTCGGCTTCTGGGAAACTGCCTTCCTTGTAGCCGAGGCTCTTGAGCGCTTCCTGCATGTGGAGCGGGACAGGATAATAAATTTCCGAACCAATCTTGCGGGCACTGAGGAACTCCCGTAGCGCGTCGCGCCGGCTGGTCCGAATGACGTACTGGTGCCGGACGTGCCTGGAGCCCGGCGCCTCGTGCGGCAGAATGACGCCATTGAACGGATAAGGCCCCGGCTCCGCAAGTCCTGCGTTGCGGAACAATACGTGATAGCGGCTTGCCAGCGTCCGGCGGGCCTGGTTCCAGCCGTCGATGTATTTGAGCTTCACATGGAGAATGGCGCCCTGGATTCCGTCGAGGCGGGTATTCCAGCCGAGCTCGTCGTGGTAGTAGCGGCGGCGCATGCCGTGCTGGCGCAACATGCGGGCGCGCTCGGCCAGGTCGTCCGAATTGGAGGTAACCATCCCCGCATCGCCCGCGGCGCTGAGGTTCTTGGTGGGATAGAAGCTGAAGGCGGCGGCATCGCCGAGCCCGCCCGCCTTTGTCCCCTTCCACTCGGCGCCCCAGGCCTGGGCGGCGTCTTCAATGAGCTTGAGCCCAAACTGCTCTCCGAGCCGTGCAAAACCATCCCAATCGGCGCATTGGCCGTAGAGGTGGACGGGGAGGATAGCCCGGATGGGGGTCGGCTGGGGTGACTTCAGGACGGCTCCAACCGCTTCTGGGTCCAGATTGAAGGTTACGGGGTCGATATCGGCCAGGACCGGGGTTGCTCCGGCACGCAGAATGGCGCTGACCGAAGCAAAAAAGCTGAAGGGTGTAGTAACGACGGCATCGCCCGTCTCGATTCCGGCGGCGTCCAGCGCCAGCCAGAGTGCGTCCGTGCCTGAGGAGCAGCCGATTGCATGGGCGACGCCCAACTGCTCGGCCGCAGCCTTTTCGAATGCAGCTACCGGCTCGCCCAGGATGAATTGCTGGGTTGCCAATACGCGGCTGACCGCATCTAACAGTTCTTGATGAAGCGGGCCGTATTGCCGCTTGAGGTCCAACATGGGCACCGGCTGGGTGGTTTCCACGGGGGTCCGATGAGCGGTCTGCGTATCTTGCACCCGCTTATTTTACCAGCCGCTCTCCCCGGCGCTACCGGACATCTGGCCACCGCGTCACAAGGAACACTGAACCACAAACAGAGCCGGTAGAAGCGGAGTCACACGGCAAAATGCGTTATTCATTTCAGACAGTTTGGCGTCGCGACCATGGCGATATGTTGTCCCGAATCGGAACAAAGTTCGTCTGGGCGAGTGGCGGAGTTGAAAAGGATCGTCAATGGCTGTAATGTTGAGCCATTGCGGGACTTGGCGGCGATCGGGTTTCCGAAGCCGTGCCCGCCTATTTGTTTTTTCACCAACAGCAATGGCAATTCAAAACAAAACAAGAAAGTAGGAGATCGGCACATGGAAAACAAGCCGGCACAAAACATTCAGGACACCTTCCTGAACACAGTTCGCAAGGATAAGACTCCGATTACGATTTATCTGGTGAGCGGTGTCAAACTGACCGGAAAGATCCGGTCGTTCGACAAGTATTCTGTGCTGTTGGAAAACAACAGCCAGGAGCAATTGATCTTCAAGCACGCCATTTCGACGGTGGTGAGCAACCGGAGCGTGATGCACACAGAGCATCGCCCGGTGGCCGTGTCGACGGGAATCGGGCCGTCAGCGGTAAGTAGTATGCCGTCCGCCTCGCCAGCGACTGCGGAGACGCGATAGCACGCGAGGAGCGGTTTCGATTGGCAGTGGAGAAGAGCAGGACCGGCTTCACGGGTGTCATGCCCGAACGGGCCGTCCTGGTGGGCGTGGATCTGGGGGTTCGCTCGCGCGGCAACCGCGCAGGCGTCTCCGGCGCGCGGTTGGCTGCGGCCAACGCGAGCACTGCCGGGGATGAATTTGTGTGCCCGGACGAATCCGCGCCACCCAATGTTATTCAAGCGCTTCGCGGAAATGGCGGGTCTACAGGTCAGACGGGAGGGCAGGCGGGCGCGATGCCGGGCCTGGACGTGGAAGAGTCCATGGCCGAGTTCCGCGAATTGGTGGCCAGCGCGGGCGGCCACGTAACGGCGGAACTGATGCAGCGTCGATCGCGGCCGGACCCGGCCACTCTGATTGGCGCGGGCAAGGTTGAAGAGATTGCCGGCGTGGCCGCATCCACCGATGCCGATCTGGTGCTCTTCGATCACGACCTTACGCCTACTCAATTGCGCAATCTTGAGTCCGCGCTGCCATGCCGTGTGCTGGACCGCACCCAGCTTATCCTCGACATTTTTGCCCGCCACGCGCGCACCCGGGAGGGGCAGTTGCAGGTGGAGCTGGCGCAGTTGGAGTACATGCTGCCGCGCCTGACGGGCAAGGGCAAATCCATGTCGCAGCTGGGCGGCGGCATTGGCACCAGGGGTCCCGGCGAAACCCGGCTGGAGACAGACCGGCGCCGGATTCAGGATCGCATCGACCATCTCAAGGGCGAACTCGAAGGCGTGCGCCGGGTGCGCAAGCAGCAGCGCCAGCGGCGCGAGGCCGTCCCGGTGCCGACGGTGGCGCTGGTGGGCTATACCAACGCCGGCAAGAGCACGCTGTTCAACTGCCTGACCGGAGCGCAGGTGCTGGCATCGTCACGGATGTTCGCCACGCTCGATCCCAAGCTGCGCGCCATCGAATTGCCGAGCCGCCGCAAAATTCTCCTCTCCGATACGGTAGGTTTCATCCGCAACCTGCCGCACACGCTGGTTACCAGCTTCAGGGCCACGCTGGAAGAAGTGGCGCAGGCAGAGGTGCTGTTGCATGTGCGCGACGCGGCCTCCACCTACGGCGAAGAACAAAAAGCCCAGGTTGAAAAGGTTCTGGCCGAACTCGAGGCGCTGGGCAAGCCGCGCATTGAAGTGCTGAACAAGATGGATCTACTTGAGGAGCACGAGCGCGAGGGGCTTGCATCGCGCGGCGAGGTTACGGTTTCAGCGCGAACAGGCGAGGGAATGGAATTGCTGCTCGCGGCCATCGACCAGGCTCTACGGTCCGATCCGCTGATCGAAGCGGAATTGCGCGTTCCGCAGCACGAGGGCGGAGTTCTGGCGGCCGTGGATGCGGGGATGGTGGTCGAGAGCAGGGAGTATGAGGGTAACCTTGTGCGGCTCAAGGTGACCGGGCCGGCGTCGCTCATTGGCCGGTTGCGCAAGTACCGAATACGGGGCGAGTGAGAGAATTTCAGTTTCTCTCTATTCCGATTGAGCTCTTTATTCTGAGCCGGCGATTTCTCATCGGTTTTACGTCGGCGTAGCGATGCCTCTTCCACCGGACGCTAGAATGAACTCCTATGAAGTCCGCTGAAGACAGCCAAACTCCCTCCATCACCACGCTCTCCAGCCGCGAGATCTATCGCAACCACTGGCTCCGGTTCCGCGAAGACGAGATCCTTCGGTCCAATGGGCAGCTGGGCATTTACAGCGTGGTGGAGAAAGACGACTGCGCCATCATACTGCCCATGGACCAGGGCCGCGTGTGGCTGGTGGAGCAGTTCCGCTACACCATTCAGGAGCGGGCGCTCGAATTGCCGCAAGGCGGTTGGGAGATGGAGGTCGGTGATCCCGAAGAGCTGGCGCGCGGAGAGCTGAAAGAGGAAACAGGCTTGCACGCCGCGCGGATGAACTACCTGGGATGGATGTGGATTGCCTACGGTTTCACGCGGCAAAAACAGCATGTCTTTCTGGCGACTGAATTGGTGACGACGGAGACAGGCCCCGACCCCGAGGAGCACGACCTCGTGGTGCGCTCCGTGACCGTGGAAAACTTTGAAGAGTTGATGCTGACAGGCGTGATCCGCGACGCCAGCACATTGGGCGCGTGGGGACTTTACCTGTTATGGAAGGCGCGGCGGAACTGAGCTCTGCCGCGCCCCGGACTTTCTCTCAGATCGTTCTCAGGCAGGCTTGAATTTCTTGTAGGCGCGATACGTGAGCAGGATGAAGATGATGAGAACTACGATCTGAATGGTCCCAAATACCGGTGAAGTCATGGTTGGCGCAGCGTTCTTCAACTCCGGAACCTTATTGAAGGCCTGTGCAACGAGAACGAAGAAATTGAAGTAATAGGCGGCGAACATCGAAACAACGTAGACGGCACGCCAGGGGCCGGCCAGCTTCTGAACGTAAAGCGCAACGATCGCCAGCAAGAGCGCAATCACCGACAGGATTCCTATGACAATCCCCGGTGTAACGCCTTTGAATGGGAAGAAAAACCCTGTCAAGCTGGTGAAAAGGGTTGTGACGAGAAAAAGGTCAGTCAGAATCCTGAGCCGCCTCGAAGTGAGCAGACCCCAGACGACGAAAATCCCTGCGCCTATGCCAACCAGGCTTAGAAACACATGGAGGAAAGTGAACTGCACAAAGCTTAATCCGAGAATCATCGATTTGTCCTTTCGTGAAGTGGGAAGGTTTTAACACTGGTCGTGGGGATCTACGAAAACAATGGGGAAAGAACAAAGCATAACAAGCGGACCTGGATCTGCCATCCCTGCAGCCGCGCGAGTCGGCAGGGTATGAAATCTCGCGTCCAGATTGCGCCAAGGATCAACGCGGAAATAGTACCATAGGGTGCATTGAAGCGGGCTATTAAATCGTAAGTAAACAAAAATGCCCCCTGCTGACGAGTCCACCAAGGTGCCAGCTCAGGCCCCTAAAAGACCACTTTGTAAAGGTTGCCCTTGCTATCCACGGCCACGCCGTTAAGGCTATTCGGCCCGCCGGCGGGGAGACACTCGACCTGGATGACAGTTCCCTGATCACCCTTGGCGACAACCTGTTTGATCTGGTTACCTAGGATTTGGGCCAAAAAGAATCCCTGTCCATAGATAGCGTCCCAGGCAAAGGCAAGATTGGGTTGCGGCAGGTAGGCGGAAGGGTCTTGCGGGGTCTTGGCATTTACGAATGACGGCGTCACGTAGGTCCATTGTCCCTGGAACGACTCGCCGTTGGCCTTGACTAGTCGATCCTGAAAAAGTCTTAATCAGACGGGTTGCAATTGATCCTGGAAGGCTTCAGAGGCCGTAATACTCTGAAGCCCGCCCCAGATGCTCATCATGCAGAGCAGAACAATGCGCCA
>JBEKZG010000212.1:0-10127 GCA_049510095.1 Occallatibacter sp. | reverse complement strand
TCTGAGATAGTCCATGACTTGATCTGAGGCATCCTGGAATGTATCTTCCCCCAACTTGCACCTCTCAATACGCGCCGTTTGTCAGCAAGAACCAAGGTTGACACTATTTAAGGATAAGCTCTAAGGGAACTAAGAAGTGAGTGTCGGTGAGGATGGCGACGAGTTTTTGGGAGGATGTCATTTTGATTGAACGCGTTCGTGCTGGACTGCGTCAACATATCGATGTTCTGGATTTGCTGTCAAGCCGAAGTGGTTGGCCGGAATTGATTCCGGTGTTTGTGGGCAGGGCTTAGCATGGGAGGCAGGGTCATCGTGGGGATTATTCGCAGTCTCTTTCGCATCGCGGTCACGGCGTATATCGGCTGCCTGATCTTGCTTTTTGTATTTCAAAGAAGGTTTTTGTACTTCCCAAGCCACACTTATGTGAGCCTGCGGGAAGCACAAGCGAACTCCGCGTTGAGAGAGTTTCCGGTACGTACGGCAGATGGAATCGATTTGAAGGCATGGTATGCGGCGGCAACGACCAAGCCGTTTACATTCGTCTTCTTTCATGGAAATGCAGATAGTTTGTATGGCGCGACCGAAGTTGCCGATCCTTACATTGCTGCCGGATACGGGTTCCTGATCGCGGAGTACAGGGGATATAGCGGATTTGCGGGGAAGCCGACAGAGGCGGGTCTATATGCAGATGGGCGAGCGTATATTTACGGCCTCATGGCTCAGGGAGTGAAGAGCGAAGACATCATTCTGTTTGGGCATTCACTGGGGACTGGCGTGGCGGTTCAACTGGCGGAGGAGTTTCACGTGGGCGGACTGATTTTGCTTGCGCCCTATCTGTCGGTTCCGAAGATGGCGCAGGTGCATTATCCGATCTTTCCCGCCGAATTAATCGTTCTGGATCGCTTTGAGAACGCGAGGAAGATGAAGAACGTTCATGTGCCGGTGCTGATTGTGAATGGCACGATGGACGAGGTGATTCCGCCGTCTCAGGGGAAGCAGCTTTATGACCTGGCGAATGAGCCGCGCGAGTTCCGCTCGCTGCCGGGAATTGGACACAACGATTTGTTTCATGATTTCGCGCCACTGGGGCTTAATTGGGTGAGCAAGTTGCCTGCGAGTACCTGAAGCGGGAAGAGGACGCGCGAGGGCGCCGACGCTCGAAGGATGGAGTGAAATGCTGTAGGCTCAAGAGAGCAAATCTTCTATTGGAAACTCATCTTGACGACTGCAACGACCGCACCAACTCGACCCTTTCATTACTCAGACTCAAAGCAGCCTTTGTATTGCGATAGGGTCTCGCTCGAAACCCTTGCGCGGAAATTTGGAACACCTCTTTATGTGTACTCCGCTGATCAGATTCTGGAACGGCTGGGGCTGTTTCAGAAAGCCCTTGCGGGCAGGGAACACCTGGTTTGTTATGCAGTGAAGGCTAACTCGGCACTGGCGATTTTGAAGCTGCTTGCTGCGCGTGGGGCGGGGTTCGACATTGTTTCGGGCGGGGAATTGGAGCGGGTTCTTGCGGCTGCGCCGGAAGCGGTGGGGCGCGTGGTGTTCTCCGGGGTGGGCAAGACGGAGGCGGAGATCGACCTGGCGCTGAAGGCCGGGATTCTGCAATTCAATGTGGAGAGCGAGGCGGAGCTTGAACTGCTGGCGAAGCGCGCGGCGAAGCTGAAGACGAAGGCACGGTTTGCGCTGAGAGTGAATCCCGATGTGTTTGCGGATACGCATCCTTATATTTCCACGGGATTGCGGGAACACAAGTTCGGGATCGATATACGGCAGGCGCTGCGGATTTACACGAATGCGGCGGGGAGCCGGTGGCTCGAGGCGTATGGAGTGAGCGTGCATATCGGGTCGCAGATCCGCTCGGCTGAGCCGTTTGGCAAGGCGATGGAGCGGGTGGCGAAGCTGGTGGAGCAGTTGGGGCGGGAAGGGATTGCGCTGAAGGCTGTGGATGCCGGGGGTGGGTTGGGCATCGACTACCATGGCGGTGCGTTTGATGCGGCGGCCAAGGTGGCCGAATATGCTGCAGCGCTGGAGAAGGCGCTGAGCGGGTTTGAGGGACGGCTGCTGCTGGAGCCGGGGCGGTTCCTTGTGGCGCAGGCGGGGGCGCTGGTGGCGCGGGTGCTGCAGGTGAAGAAGAACGGCAAGAAGACATTTGTGATTACAGACGCGGCGATGAACGACCTGATTCGGCCGGCGCTTTACCAGGCGCATCACGAGATTCTGCCGGTGCGGGCGCGGGCGGGACGGCCGCGGACTGTGGATGTGGTGGGGCCGGTTTGCGAGACGGGCGATTTTTTTGCACGGGACCGGAAACTGGGACCGATGGAGCCGGGCGACCTGGTGGCGCTGCTGGACGCGGGGGCATACGGGATGGCGCAGAGCTCGAACTACAACACGCGGCCGCGCGCGGCTGAAGTGCTGGTGGAGGGCGGGAAGGCGCGGCTGATCCGGCAGCGGGAGACTATTGCGGATTTGCTGGGGCCGGAAATGATTTGATCGGGTGACTCAGCCACGCAATCACGAATCGTGAAACTCCCACGGTTACAGGGCCGTCCTGATAACTGATGTTACGCGGTAACCTGCAGTTGGAGAAGCTGGTCATAGGCTCTTGCGGCAGAGGGCGAAGGGGCTGAGTTTTCTCTTGAAACTGAGACATTCGAGCTTGAAGGCGGCGCAGATCGACAGAAAGACGTGATTGCTTTGGGTTCTCAGCGTCCTGGTGGGTGACTTTGCCAAGTTGGCGTTGGACTTCAAGGATTTGTGAAACACCTCCACTTGCCACCGTTTTTTGTAGGTCGTGGCGATGGCGTCATAGTCGCACGTCAAGCCGCTCGAAGCCAGATGCAATTTCCCCGTGCTTCCGTCCTTGTTTGTAAAGACTTGGCGCACCACAAGGACTTCTTTCGCATAGCCCTTGAGCCAGCCGCGCACGACGGTTTGCTCAGACAAATTCAGATCCTCTACGCGCACGAAACGCTTGTTTTCCCTGTCCTGTTCGGTCACGGCGATCAGTCGATTGTCCTTCGGCGCGGCGATGAAATGCCTGTCTTTGCCGGCGATGTATTCGAAGTTCTCTGTCGCCGAGAACCAACTGTCCATCAACACAAAGCGGAATTTCAACTCATTGCGAATACAGGTGCCAATCATCTCGCGCATCAACTCGTTTTTCGTCACTTCGCTTCTGCGCTTGAGCCGACGGGTCGCCAGGTCGCAGTATTGAATCGGCTTTTTCACCAGTTCAAATGCCACTGGAATCGAGCTTCCGTTCGAGTGGTACAGCGCATTGAGAAGGTTGATTCCCCGCACATTGCGACCACTGACATGGTCATAGTGCCAGCACATCAGCTCGTTTTCATCCGTCCACGCCTTCTCTTGAATCGTGTCGTCGAAAATTAGCACGCCGTCGCTGTTCTCGATCGAAACCGGCTTGACATGCTGCCACAGGTTCTTGGAGGTAAAATCCTGGCCGGACAAAAACCGCGTAACCCGGTCATGGCTCACCTCTCCTTCCAGCATCGCGGACAACCCGGTTGCTGTGGCGGCGCCAAAGGTGCTCAACAAATAGTCGGTGTACAAATCCAAATCGGCCTTCTGCATACGGGAAGCGTAGCAGCGCCAGATACGGGAAGCGTAGCAGCGCCAGAGAGAATGTTCCTTCCGCCTGAACCAGAAGAAGCAACAGTTCTTAGCTGCCTGCCGACCGCCTCGCAGCCTTCCCCTATCCCGGCACATGATCAGGACCGCGTAACATCAGTCCTTAAATTAATGCGCATTTGATATGCGTCGGCCCTGAGCTGATTGAGGCCGGCGGTTGGGATTTCAGCGAAATCGAAAAACTGACTCTAGACCTGTTGACAATCTACCTATGGTGGATAAATCTATAGGCAGAACGTCAACAGGAGAGAAGGCGTGCCGGGAAACAAACCAGATGTTTTGCAGGGAACTCTGGATTTGATGGTGCTGAAGACGCTTGAGTCGATGGGGCCGTTGCACGGCTATGGCATTGCGCGGCGGATCGAACAGGTGAGCGACAACGGATTAAGCATCAACCAGGGAACGATCTATCCGGCCCTGCTGCGCCTGGAACAGCGGGCGTGGGTGATGGCCGAGTGGGGTACTTCAGAGACTGGGCGCCGTGCGAAGTTCTACTCGCTGACACGCAGCGGGCGGAAGCAGATTGCAGAGGAAACCGACAACTGGGAGCGCGTGGCCGCGACGATGGCGCGGTTCCTTGCACCGACGAATTAGAGCTTCGGGATATCAGGAGTCAAAGATGGATTTCATTCGAGTTGTCTTGAGCCGATGCGCGGCTCTGATCCGCAGAAAGAAGCTGGATGCGGATCTGGATGAGGAGCTACGGGCGCACATCGAACTGGCGATTGAAGAGAATCTTGGACGGGGGATGAATGAGGAGCAGGCGCGCACGGCCGCGCTGAGAGCGTTTGGCGGAGTTGCGCAGACGCGCGAGAGCTATCGCGTGCAGCGCGGACTGCCGTGGCTGGAGCAGGGTGGACGCGATGTTCGCTATGCGTGCCGGCAACTGCGCAAGTCGCCGGGATTCGCGCTTACGGCAATTCTCACGCTGGCGCTGAGCATTGGGGCGGCGACTTCGGTGTTCAGCGTTGTGAATGCTGTGTTGCTCAAGCCGTTTGCCTTTCGCGATCCGGACAGTCTGGTGGTGATGCGGGAAGTGATCGACGAGGGCCGCCACGACGGATCGGCCGATCCCGACAGCTATCGCCATTACGTGAGGCTGAAGCATGATACGAAGACACTGGAGGACGCGGCAATCTTTCAGCAAACGGACATGAGTGTTTCGCAGACCGGCGATCATCCGAGCATTGTGGGAGCAGTGGCGGCTTCGCCGAATCTTTTGAGGGTGCTGGGTATAGAGCCGATGCTGGGCCGCGACTTTGTGGACGCAGATGCAGCCAAAGGCGCGGCGAGCGTGGCGATATTGAGCTATGAGGGCTGGCAGACGTTCTTTGGCGGCGATCCCAAGGTGGTGGGGAAGATTTTGCGCATTGAAGGCGATCCAACCACGGTTATCGGCGTATTGCCGCCGGGGATGCGGTTTCCGCGCATTGCGCTGGCGCCTAAACTGGCATCGGGCGCGCCTCGGGCAACCATGCTCTACGCGCCGATGACGCCGAGCGACTGGGATTTGAGCTCAGATACCGGCGATTTCAACTACAGCGTGATTGGACGTCTGAAGGCTGGCGCAACTCTTTCGCAGGCCAGTGCGGAGTTGGAGGCGCTGCAGAATGCGTACACCGTTTCCGCGCATTTGCCGATTCATCTTGGAATCGCGCTGACGCCTTTGGCGAGCGATGTGACTTCTGGAATCAGCGGTGCGCTGTGGCTTATGTTTGCCGCTGTTGGCGGCGTGTTGTTGATTGCGTGCGTGAACCTTGCCAACCTGCAACTTGCGCGCGCGGTGGCTGCGGAGCGGGAGACAGCGGTGCGTGCCGCCCTGGGCGCGAGCAAGGGGCAACTGGTAACCGCGCGACTTAGTGAAAGCCTGGTGCTGGCGCTTGCTGGGGGGCTGGCGGGAACGGTACTTGCTTTTACCGGCGTGCGGCTTTTACTGGCGCTTGTGCCGGCCAGCGTGCCGCGCCTGAATGAAGTGCAGGTGAGCTTGCCGGTGCTGGTGTTTGCGGCTGTGCTCTCGATGGCAGCGGCGCTGGTTTTCGGGATTCTGCCGGCGCTGCGATCAATGGATGTATACCCTCAAGCGACGCTGCAGGCGAATTCATCACGCACGGTCAATTCGCGTGACGGCCGCCGCACGCGCAGCATTCTGGTTGCGGGACAAGTTGCCTGCACTGTAGTTCTGCTTATCGTCACCTTCCTTGTGGTGCGCAGTTTTTCGCGGATGTTGCGTCAGGATCGAGGCTTCGATTCCAGCCACGTGACTTTGGCACAGGTCGATCTTTTCTCACCGGAGTTCGGTGACAAGATGCCCAATGTGAAGTCGGTAAAACTGGGTTTTACCGATCGCGCGCTGACGGCGATGCAAAAATTGCCGGGTGTGCAGTCAGTGGCTGTAACCAGCGCAATGCCGCTGACGGGAGAGACATGGGTGGACAATCTGGAGCGGCCCGATCATCCGCTGCCAGAGGCGCAGCGGCCGCTGATCAACCTGCGCTGGATCAACCAGGACTATCTGCCTACGATGCAGATTCCCCTGATTGCTGGTCGCAATCTTACTTTGGCAGACCGTGCCAATCCGTATGTGGCGCTGATCTCAGAGAGGACAGCGCGCGAGGCGTTTCCCGGCGAGAATCCAATCGGACAAAAGATTTCCGATGTGGTTCCCAATGACGAGCATTCAGTTACTGTGATTGGCGTGGTGGCCGATACGCGGATCAACGGATTGAAAGATGCCGCTGCGATGGTCTACATGCCTTACTGGGCTTTTACCCCGTGGACGCTGTCTTTCCTGGTACGCAGTTCGCAGGCCAGCGATTCGCTGATTCCGGAGATGCGGCGCGCGCTCTGGGACATCGATCCACAAGTGGCTATTCCGTCGCTCAAGTCAATGGACGAACAGCTTAGCGATTCGGTGTCGACGGAACGGTTTCAGGTGGTGGTGCTTTCATGCTTTGGTGCAGCGGCTTTGTTGCTGGCGCTTTTGGGTGTGTACGGCGTAGTGGCGTACTCGGTTTCATTGCGGCAACAGGAGTTCGGCATACGGATCGCATTGGGCTCAGGCAAGAGCGCGCTGATTGGGCTGGTGATGCGCCAGGCTGCGTATCCCGTTCTGCTTGGAACTGGTGTTGGGCTGACGCTGGCGCTGATTGCGCTACGCTGGGTGCGCAGCCTGCTTTATCAAGCGCCCGCGATGGATCCGCTGGCTGTGGGCGGGAGCGTTTTGCTGCTTCTTGCGGCTGCGGCGATGGCGGCGATTGTGCCGGCGCGGCGCGCGGCTTCTACCGACCCAATGCGGGCGCTGCGGATGGAGTAGGTTCTAGAAAAGCCGTGGCGAGTCGTCCGGGTCGACGGGGTCACCTGGATTGATTGGGTCAATTGGATCGATCAGATCTGGACGGTTATTGCGGACGTTGCCGACGTCGGGTTTGACAGGCCAGGTCTTCATCAGCTCCGCGTCAAACGGACGCAGCAGGTCAACGGGTGGGCGCTGCGGATCGCCGGGCTCGAGCCAGCGTTCGTAATCGCGGGGTGCAATCATGAGCGGCATGCGGTCGTGCATGGGCGCGAGCAGCTCATTGGGCTCGACGGTGATGATGCTGTAGCTGTGAAGCTCGACTTGTTTGTCTGGGCTGACCCAGCGATCCCAGATGCCGCCAAGGGCGAAAGGCTCTTCCGTCTTCAGGCCGATGGCCCAGGTCTGCCTGGTTTTCTTTTTCGGATCGTTCACCTGCCATTCGTAATACGAATTTACGGGGATGAGGCAGCGGCGACGCCGGAAGGCCTCGCGGAAGACTGGCTTGGTCAACAGGGTTTCGGCGCGGGCATTGATTGTGGAGTAGCTGAAGACTGGACTCACGGCGAAGAAGGGCACGAGACCCCAGCGCATGAGAACCATTTCCCGCTCGCCGGTATCAGGGTTGAGGCGGACGACGGGCTGCATGGTCTGCGGGGCAACGTTCCATGAGGGCGCGAGCTCGGCAGTGGGAGGTTCGGGACGCGGCGGCTTGATGCCAAAGTAGCGGTAGATCAGCTCGGTGGCTGCAAAGCGTGTGTATCGTCCGCACATAGAAGTGAGTCCGCGAGTTTTCTCAGTGAATTTAGCACGACCGGCGGGCACGAGCGCCTATGCGCCGAGGGTTGCTATCATGCCGGTTTGACACCAGGGAGCTGCGTGGGGCAGAATGGCGAAGAAAAGACGAATACTCCACTAGCTCTATGCCAACCGCCGCCACACTTCGTCTGGAGATTGAACGCTCCCTGCAACACCGTTTCCCTTCAGCGCTTACCCCTGAACAGAGAACGGTTTGCGAGGTTGCGCCTACCGGGATCGAGGAAGTGGATGCGCTGCTCGACGGCGGCCTGCCGGTGGGAGCGATCAGCGAGATAACGGGCGCGCAGTCTTCAGGGCGGACTAGCCTTGCGCTTGCGTTTGTTGCACAGCGAACACGGGACGAGCAGGTTTGCGCGTGGGTGGATGTGAGCGATGCGCTCGATCCCGAGTCGGCTGCGGCAAGCGGTGTCGCACTGCCCAAGCTGCTGTGGATTCGCTGCCGGGACGCAGGCACACAGGCGAAGGGCAAGGGCAGTAATGGAAAGCCATGGTCGCGACTCGACCAGGCAGTGAGAGCTACAGACCTGCTGCTGCAGGCTGGAGGCTTCGCTGCTATTGTGCTGGACCTTGGAGACACGGCGCCGGAACACGCAAGCCGCATTCCACTGGCGACGTGGTTTCGATTTCGCCAGGCGGCGCATCGCGCGCGGACCTGCCTGGTGGTGTTGGGACAGGATGCTTATGCGCAGTCGAGCGCCGCGGCCGTTCTGGAATGCACGCAGCGGCACGAAGCGATTGCAGGTGAGACTGTGCTGGACGGACTGCGATTTGAGGTGGTGCGGCAGCGGCAGCGGTCTCTGCAAATGACAACAGGGAAAAAGCCTCCAGCGTCGGTTTGGCCGGCACGGGGCGCATGGAATGCAGTGAGGCGCGCATGAGCCGGGAATTGTATGCGTGCATCTACGCCGCGGAGTTTCCTGCACAGGCATTGCTGCGGCTGCAACCGCATTTGCGCGCTTTGCCGGTGGCAGTGCTGGACGGACACGCGCCACTGGAATGGGTGTGCTCGCTGAATGCACGTGCCCGCAGGCTGGGCGCTGCGCTGCCGATGACGCGGGTTGAGGCCGAAGCAATTCAGGGCCTGCGAATCTTGCATCGGTCGACGGGGAGCGAGGCTGCTGCGCGCGCTATTCTTCTGGAGCGCATGGCTAGCTTTTCGCCACGTATTGAGGACACGAGTTGCGGAACAGCGTGTGCGTGTGTGCTGGACATTACGGGGATGGAGCGTCTATTCGGGCCGCCGGATGCGCTCGCTCTACGCATCCGTGCCGCGCTTATCGCTGCCGGCCTGCGCGCTGTGATTGCCGTGAGTGGGAACTTTCACGCCGCGCGCATTATGGCCCGGGCATCACGCGGCATCACTGTGATCCCGGACGGCGAAGAAGCACGCACGCTGGCTTCGCTACGAGTTCAGGCCCTCGGGCTGCCTGAGGATCACGCAGAAACCTTTGCGCTGTGGGGAATTCGCACGCTGGGAGAACTGGCTGCTCTGCCGGAGACGGAGTTGGTTACACGGCTTGGCCAGGAGGCCAGAGTGTGGCGCGACATGGCGCTGGGCGTGCAGCCGCATACCTTCCGGCCCATGGAGCCAGCGTTTGAGCTGACGGAGTTCTGCGAGTTTGAAACGCCGCTTGAGCAGGTTGAATCGCTGCTGTTTGCCGGCGCGCGCATGATCGATTGTTTGGTGGAACGAGCCACGATGCGCGCCATGGCGCTGGCTTCGATTGCGATTGAAATGAAACTTGAGGGCGGACAGGTACATCGAGGCGCGCTTCGACCTGCACTTGCTTCAGTCGACCGCAAGTTTTTGCTCAAGCTGCTGCAACTGGAGATCGCGGCGCATCCGCCTCATGCCGCTGTGACCGCACTGACCCTCACAGCCGAGGCTGGGCAAACGAGCAAAGTGCAACTGGGGCTGTTCGCTCCGCAGACACCCGAACCTTCGCGCCTGGATGTGACTCTCACACGCCTGAAGGCCCTCGTCGGAGACGGGCGCATTGGTTCACCGGTGCTCGAGGATACGCACCGGCCGGGCAGCTTTCGCATGGAGATTTTCACGGTCAGCGGCAAGCCGGATACGCAGCAAACCGACAGTCCGCGATTGGCTCTGCGGAGGATGAGGCCGACGAAGACGGTAAGGGTTGCGTTATGCGGAATGCGGCCAGTTTCTTTCCGAGACTGGGAGCACATCTATGACGTAACGGCTGCCTATGGTCCGTGGAAAACTAGCGGCTGCTGGTGGTCGATGGAGGAATGGAATGCAGAGGAATGGGATGTGCTGGCGGTAAGCGACAAGGGCGCGTCTGTTGCATGCCTGCTGGTTTGCGATGGAACGCGAAAGGAATGGCGGCTGGAG
>JBEKZG010000211.1:0-6517 GCA_049510095.1 Occallatibacter sp. | reverse complement strand
TCGCAAGCACTCTGCGAAGCCGCCATAAGATCGCGGCCAGCGCCGCCAGTGCCGCGCTCCAAGCTGCAAGAGTCAGGTTCACAACCCATCCTGGCGCTTCGCCGACACGCTTCAACAGGAACGGCAGAAAATTCCAGCACGTAAGATGAATGTAATCCCACGGATCTTCCGCCATCGCCGGGGTGTTCAACCTCCATGCGTCCATCTTTCCCAGCGCAAAGGCGGCAATGTTCTCAAGGCGCAGCCCAATCACGAATGTCGGATGTCCCAGCGTCTCCATCTGGTAAATCTCAAGCGGCAGCCAGAAAGCCAGAGACGCAATCTGGGCGATAGCGCTCGCGGCCATAAGGACAACACCCACGATCCATACCGTTACTCCCATATGCTTGCGGTAACTCAACAACAATGGAACCCCCAGCAGCGCCGCAAGCTCAACGCTGGTTGAAACGTATCGGTCGCCCCATGCGAAATCTCCCGCCCATACGGTATATCGTGCGTAGAAGCACAAGCAAGCCAGCAGCATCAGGAACCCCGAAATCGTATACGCCTTGACTGCGGGGCTGAATTGCTTCCAGGCCACGATGACGAGCAGAATCATCAGAACAATCAGCGGATCGAATAAGAAGATGGATTTCTCCGGAGTAAAAAGCGCTCCCAGGAATCCCACGTGGAATGGGGTCTCGAATGGATAGCTTGCAGGCAACGATGGATCGCGCAGTTTCTGTTCCAGAGTCACCAGGCCGATGTAGGTATTGAAGAAAGACCCGAACCGATAAAACTGATAGAGTCGATCGAGGATCCCAAAGAACAGATACACCGGAAGTGCAACAAAAGCATAGGCGCGGCACCGCGCCCACAGCGCCCTCCCGCGATTCCCTTCAAACCACAGCACCAGCAGAATAAACAAGCATCCGGCCAGCAAATCCAAACCGGTCGTGAGA
The DNA here is from genome assembly GCA_049510095.1 of Occallatibacter sp. GTDB lineage: Bacteria > Acidobacteriota > Terriglobia > Terriglobales > Acidobacteriaceae > Telmatobacter. The sequence continues at coordinate 5,576 of JBEKZG010000211.1, read as the reverse complement.
CGTGTAAGCAAATTCAGCCCCAGCGCCGACGAGCCAATGAATAGTGCGCGACGGCTCCCAGTCTGCAGCCACTCGTATTGAAAGCAAAATCCACTAAGGGTTAGCAGGCAGATGTAGTTGTTCTCCTGCATATTCTGCGTGTAATGCAAATGGGTGGTCAGAAGCAGCAAAGCAAGGGTTCCCGCAACGGACTGCCTTATACCAAATTTCAACTCACGCAGAAAACGGAAGCAGACCATCGCGGTCAGCAGGGTAACGAAGATATTCGTGAAGTAACTGACAAAAATATTGCGCACACTGGGATCGTTGCCACTGTAACTCGCAAAGACAGGAAGCTTCTCAATAAACGTTCCAGCCACATCGGCGGGAAGCATCAGCAGTGACTGCCCGATGCCAAACCAGCTTTGTATCTTTCCGCCGCGCCCCTTGACGCCGAAGTCGGGGAACTCATTGGGAAACACAGGCGGCTCCGAAGTCCACAATGAATGCGCAGCTTGAAGCCGATACTGTGTATCCGAGGTGCCCAACTCACCCGATTGCACAACGAAGGCAATCAGCCCCGCCGCAAGAGCCAGCAGGAAAAGCGGATCGCGGAAACAGCGTTGAAGTGCGGGAATCAATTTCTGCATGAAAGGGCGAATGAAGCAGATCGAACGCGCTCGAATCTCTGTTCATTTTACTATCGCCGCAACTTGCACATCCGGTTGAACGGTCGGTCGATTGCCGCTCCGCATCTCCACTACTTCCGCGTGGGTAGCCTCAGCGGCAATACGGCGGTCCGTGTAGATGCGCGGCTCACCAAAATGAACTTCGGCGGTGAACCCGGCGCCGCCTAGAGCTGTCCACAGATGGGGCAGAAACGTCTCGTCGCCGTACCAGCAAAGCTCTCGCTCCGGTGCGCCGTCATCCGGCACATAGCGGATTGCGGCTGCGGTCACCGGGGCTCCTGTATCGATCGCGGGCGCAAAAAGACGGGATCGAAAGCGCAGCAATTTGCTGCCATCGGTGCTCGTGCCTTCGGGAAAAAGAACCACCATCGCTGGCAGATCGAGCCTTTCGCGAATCTCCTTCGACACCTTCTCCGCGCTGGCGCGGCTCGAACGCTCAAGATAAATCGTTCCTCCGGTCCGGGACATCCACCCAAAGAAAGGCCATCGCGAAATCTCGGCTTTGGATACAAAAAAACAGGGAAGCACAGTGCCGTAAATGAGGATATCGAGGTAACTCAGATGGTTGGAGACCAGCAGACCTCGCTCCGGTATCTTGCCAATCGCCTTGAAGCGAATGCCGAGAGCAGGCAGTATCTGCCGGCCCGCGTCCCGCCCCCACTGCGCGCGGCGCTCCAGCGTCATTCGGCCGCGCAGTCGATAAATCCATAGCCTCGGCAGGCAAAGGGCCAGAACTGACGCGAGCGTTACTGAGCGGCGGATTGCGCGGAAAATCACTGTGTGAGCGGAGCCAGGAAGCGGTTGCGCGCCGACTGCGAAACCAGCTTCAAATCAAGGAAGGTCAGAAAGTCAATCGTGCCGAACTCCCTGTCCCATGCCGGTGGACCGCCGATGCGGCAGCCAATTGCAAGGTAGGTCTTCAGCAGCTTGGGAATTCTGACATGAACCGGCGGCTCATGCGAGGCGGTCTGCGTCGCGTCTCCCATCCCAGCCTTCAGTCCGGCATCGCCATCCACATGCTCTGTGCAACAGGCGTACGCTGCGTTCGGCACCGTCTCAAACTCTGGCGGCGCCAGGTAGTGCTCAAGCTGACGGTACATCTGCCAGCCCTCCGCCGGATCGGTTGAATTGATTGATGAACAACCTATCAGATAACGAAGTCCCATATCGGTAGCATACTGCGCAATCCCTCGCCAAAGCAGCGTCAGTACCTCCGGAGTACGGTGCTCGCGGTCGATCGAGGCTCGGCCCAGTTCCAGAATCCCGGCCCTCAGTGGTTCATAAGGGGTGAAATTGAACTCCTGTTCGGAATAGTACCCCAGGTTGCGCGCAGCGTTGCCACCCGACTGCATCCGGTATGTGCCCACGATCCGCTTTGACGGGTTGTCCTCCTGTTTGTCCTCTACAAGAAGATGTTCGCAAACCGCGTCAAATCGATCGGTGTCCAAACCCGTCCGATACGAGCTTTCCAGCCCCTCGCCCAATTCGATATTGAAGACCTTGAATCGCAACCGGCACGCTGCTTCGCGATCCGCTGCGGTTTCCGCAAGCCGCAGCCGATAGCGCCCGACCTCCGCATGAATGCGGGGCGAAGTTTCGACTGAAGACAGGGATGGTGCAAGAGTGGGTAGGGAAAGCTCCACAACAGGGGTGGAATCAAGAGCGAGCTTCAGCGGAACCCTCTGCCTAACGTGCGCGATCACAAGGGTAGTATCCGCCAAACAGTGTAAAAGTACGGTGAACCCGATGCAAACGCGGTGCAAATACTTGATTCAATTCGTAACTCTCCAGCAACACGAAGGGCTCTCTTTTGCGAGAGCCCTTCGTGACCTTTGTCATTGAATTGACTGAAGTTAACAGCAGCCCCCGGCGATGGATGGAATGACCAGCACCTCATCCCCCTCCTTGAAGTTATATTTCTCGTTGCCCAGGAAGCGAATATCCTCTTCATTCACATAGAAGTTGATGAACCGGCGTATTTGCCCATCCTCGCCGCGCAGATGCTGCCGAAGAGCCGGGAAGCGCCCCTCGATCTCGGTAACCAGTTCCGGAAGGTTAGCCGCCGTACTGGCAATCTCCTTCACATTGTTGGTGTGTTTCTGGAACGCGTTTGGCAAAAGGACCCTAACCGACATAGCTTTCTCCTACTTGGCTCAACACCCGGTTCACCGCGTTACGCTCTTCGACAAAGTTTTCGAAGTCGGTTAACCGCGGACGGATAGCCTGGTTCTGTTCATATGCGCCCTGCAACACATCGGTCGTCTTCAGTCCATTCCCGGTAATGCAGGTCACCGTAAGTTCGTCTGGCCGAATGCGGCCATGGGCATACAACCGCGCGGTCACAGCCGTGGTCACTCCGCCCGCTGTCTCGGTGAAGATGCCCTCCGTCTCCGCCAGTTCCTGAATAGCCGACACGATTTCCACATCCGACACGTCCTCCGCCCAGCCGCCCGAAGAACGTATGGCCCGGGAGGCGTACGTGCCGTCTGCCGGGTTGCCGATCGCCAGCGAACGGGCGATCGTGTTGGGGCGCTGAGGTTCAATCACATCCGTCCCATTCTTGACCGCGGTCGAAATCGGCGAGCAGCCGGTAGCCTGCGCTCCAAAGAAACGCACCGGCTTATCCTCCACCAGACCCAGGGCAATCAGTTCGCCGAAGGCTTTCTTGATTTTGGTAATGAGCGAACCGCCTGCCATTGGGCAGACAATGTTGTCGGGCAGCCGCCAACCCAGTTGCTCGGCAATTTCAAAGCCAACCGTCTTCGACCCTTCCGCGTAGTAGGGGCGCAGGTTTACATTCACAAAGCCCCAATTGTATCGGTCCGCAATCTGCGAGCAAAGCCGGTTCACGTGGTCATAGTTGCCGTCCACGCGCACCAGCGTCGCCCCGTAAACCTGAGTGTTCAGAATCTTGGCCTGCTCCAGGTCGGCTGGCACCAGGATGAACGTCTTCAACCCAAGCCGTGCGGCCTGCGCGGCCACGGCATTGGCTAGATTCCCCGTGGAAGAGCAACCGACGGTGTCGAACCCGAATGCCTGGGCGTTGGCCAGCGCAACCGCAACCACTCGATCCTTGAAACTGAGCGTGGGCATGCAAACGGCGTCATTCTTGATGTAGAGATTGCTGGCCCCGATGCGCGCGGCCAGTCGCGGAGCCTTCACCAGAGGCGTCAAACCAGCCGGCGTCCGTGGCTCATAGTTGTCGGGAACCGGCAGCAGAGCGCGATAGCGCCACATATCCAGCGGTCCCTTAGAGATGGCTTCGCGGGTGAAGCGGGTGCGGGCGTACTCAAGGTCGAACGTCACCTCAAGCGGGGAAAAACACTCATCGCAGATGGAAAGCGGCTGAATCCCGTAGGACTTGCCGCATTCCCGACATCGCAACTCGTAAGCAGTCGTCACTCATCCCTCGCATACGCGAGAGTGCCCTGAAGTATACGAGCGTGTGACTGGCTCTAAAAGAGCGAACGTGAATTGACTCGAAGTACCCTGCGAGCCGCCTCGGCAAAGAGTGCTGAAGCGACCCCCGAATCTCATGTTCCCCGCAGAAGCGGGCAAGAGTTGACACCATACTCCCGTCTTGCGCGGGCAGGTTGTCGTGGCGTCACAGGGCTCGTCCCTCAGCCACTCTGCATGAAACTCAGGCTTGCCCTTTGGGGGCAAACTTGAATGATTTGGTTGTATCACAAGGGATATTCGAGCGCAAGCCCGTTTACAGCAAATGGCGCGCAAACGCATTCAAACGGTCATTTGCTGCAACAAAAGTGGCAGGCCGTAAAAGCCTGCCACTTCCCCAACCGCGCAATCAATTCGCCTCAGTTAGCGTAAATCCGTACGTAGTTCACCACCATCTGCGACGGGAATACCGTGCCGGACGTCGCGCTTGGGTAGCCGGGCCAGGTTCCGCCAACTGCCAGATTCAGCAGGATAAACTGCGGGCCCTGATCGAACGGCCACGTCCCCCCACCAGGGGAGGCCGGCGTGAACGTCTCGTAGGGCGCCGCGGAGTTGTCAACATAATACTGAACCTGTCCCCTGGACCAGATCATGCCGTATTTGTGCACCGTGGCAGCCGAGAATCCGGTCGTAGTATACGGAGTGCCGCCGTTCAGGCCCGTTCCATGAATCGATGCCTGCGCCCAGTCGTACCCCGGCCCGGCACCGGGGCCCCCGCCGAACGGCGGGTTGCTACCGTCGATATGCTCCATGATGTCGGCCTCGCCGCAAGCCGGCCAGGGGTTCGTATTGATGTTGTTCCCCAGCAACCAGAACGCCGGCCACATTCCGTATGACTCGGGCACCGTGATACTCGCCTCGATTCGTCCGTATTGGAAGCTGAACAAACCCTGGGTCTTCATCCGGGCCGAGGTAAAGTCTCCAGCGGCGTAGCCGCTTGGAGTTGTCTGCTGGGCCACAATGTACAGATTGCCGCCAGGGGCCACATACGCATTCGGGCTTGCCGAATTGCACGGCGAGGTAGACGAATTCCAGGCGCAGTAATTCTCCCACTCGCTGTTTCCGAAGCCGCTGTCGCCCGTATCGTAAGTCCAGATTGCCGGATTAGGCTCCGCGTTGGTGGTGCCCGTGTTCGTAAACTCGTCAGACCAAACAAGCGTTCCCGACGCAATGTTGGGCGCAAACGTCTTGGTGGCCACGCTCGACGTACTGTCCCCCGACGCTGTAGCTATGGCATTGACCGTGAGGTTGCTGGCTACCAGAAATGGTGCCACGTAGATCTGCGATGCCGTCGTCGGCGTCGAGCCATCCAATGTGTAATAGATCGTCGCGTTGGCGGTTGTCGTCGCCAGGCTCACGATCACTGCGCCGGCCTGCGCGCCATTGCTGGTCGATGGACTGATGGTGGGGGACGCTGCCGACGGAGGAGTCGGGGTCGGGGTTGGGCTTGGG